>CAZPCH010000076.1:0-6713 GCA_964585055.1 uncultured Christensenella sp.
AGCAAGTATAAAAGCCTTTATAGTGTTTACTTCCCTCCGGGGCGGCCCATGGCCGCTCTTTTTTTGCGAAAGGGATTCCATGAAAAGGGCGGGCATGGTATACTAAATATAATGGAGGGAAAGGAGGAAGTCGGTGGCGTATCAGGAACGGATTAAAAATTTTGAAAAGATACGGGCGTACATGCGGGAATTCTATGTGTACGGCTTCAAAAGCCGCAGTGAGTACAAGGGCAAGAGTCCCCGCTCTTATGACGATGAGCGGCGGCGTTTGGAGAGCTGGCTGGGGGAATACATGCGCTTTACCCAGACCCCCGAGGGCAAGAACGTCTTTTTGTCCGTGGACAGCCGCCTGACCCGCCAAAATCCCTTCTATAAGGCCTTTAAGGCCAAGAGCTTTACGGACGGAGACATCACCCTCCACTTTATTCTCTTTGACATTCTGCACAGCCCAGAGGTGCGAAAGACCCTGTCCGAAATCACGGCGGAGGCGGACAGGCTTTTAAACGGCGCCATGGTGTTTGACGAGTCCACCCTGCGCAAAAAGCTGAAGGAGTACGCTTCGGAGGGGCTGATTCTCACGGAAAAGGAGGGGCGCAAGGTCTATTACCGCCGCAGTCCTTCCACGGACATTTCGTCTCTTGGGGATGCGGTGGACTTTTTCAGCGAGGCCGCCCCTGCAGGGGTCATCGGCTCCTTTTTGCAGGACAGACTGCCGCCCCACCGGTCCCTATTTGCCTTTAAGCATCACTATATTACCGGCGCCATAGACAGCGAGGTGCTGGTCTCCCTCTTTGCGGCCATGGAGGAAAAGCGGTACATCACCGTGGAGAACCTGCCCCGCCGAGGGGGCGACCCCGTGACGCTGCATCTGGTGCCTTTAAAAATCTTCATCAGCGCCCAAAACGGACGGCAAAACCTGCTTGCCTTCCATGAAAAAGCCAACCGCCTGAACGCTTATCGGCTGGACTATCTCTCCAAGGTCAAACTGGAGGAGCCCTGTGAGCAATTCGACGATCTGCGGGAGGCCTTGAAAAATGTAGAGGGGCACATGTGGGGGGTCAACGCCCGCTGGAGTTTGAAAAAGCTGGAGCGGGTGGAGTTTGAAGTGTGTATCGGGAAGGACGAGGGGCATATTCTGCGGCGGCTGGAACGGGAGAAGCGCTGCGGCCGCATAGAGCAGATAGACGAAAGCCGCTACCGCTTTACGGCGGAGGTCTTTGATACCAAGGAGATGCTCCCCTGGATCCGCACCTTTGTGTCCCGCATAACCCGCCTGCATTTTTCCAACCGCACGGTGGAAAACACCTTCAAGACCGACCTGCAGGCCATGTACCGCCTGTACGGGCTGGAGGAAGAGGAGGAAGGAGGCGCCCATGGTCTTCAGTGAACTGTATTCCGCCTACTATCAGGCCGTAGCCAAAATTCTGGAGCGGGCCTTCGACCCCAACGTGACGGAGAAGGATTTGCAGAAGTGCGTGGAGGAAAACGCCTTTTCCGAAAGCGTGCTGACCATTCTCCCTGCCCTGAAGTCCGGCAAATGGCCGCTTTTAAAGGAAGACTTATCCCCCGTCCTTGCCCATGTCCCCTCCACGCCCTTGACTTTGCTGGAAAAGCGGTGGCTGAAGGCGATTTCATTGGATCCCCGCATACGGCTCTTTGGGGCGGAGTTCCCGGATTTGGAGGGGGTAGAGCCCCTGTTTACGGGGGAGGATTACTGCATCTATGACCGGTATGCCGACGGCGACCCCTTTGAGAGCCGGGAATACATCCAGTACTTCCGCACCCTTTTGACGGCCATGCGGGAAAGAAAGCCGGTGATGCTCACCATGCGCAACCGCTTCGGAAAGGAAATCTGGGTGCGGCTAATCCCCGTGGGCTTTGAATATTCCGTCAAGGACGACAAAATCCGCATTCTGGCGGAGGGTTGCCGCTTCCGTCGGTTCAATTTGGGGAAGGTCACCTCCTGCCGCCTGTGCCGACAGGGATTATCTTGGAAGGAAACGCCCCGCCCGGATGCAAAGAAGGAACTGACATTGCAGATTACCGACCAGCGGAACGCTTTGGAGCGGGTCATGCTCCACTTTGCCCACTTTGAAAAGCAGGCGGAGCGGGTGGAGGAGAATCGATACCTGCTGAAGCTGAAGTATTACGAAAGCGATGAGACGGAACTGGTCATTCGGGTGCTGTCCTTCGGCCCCTGCATACAGGCGGTGGCCCCCGAGGGCTTTGTAAAATTAATAAAGGAACGGCTGCAAAAGCAGAAAAACTGCGGACTCTCCTGAGTTCGCAGCTTTTTTTCCGTGTAAAACGGTTCGCTTTTTTCTATACTGTAGACAAGGGAAAGGAAAGGGAGCAGCGGAGCGAAGCCATTCCCGTGTCATACAGGCACAAAGAGTGCTTCGCCCCTACCCGAAAAGGGGCAAGGCTAAAAAGGCGCTTTGCTCCCCGGCGGAGGCATCGGATGCCCGTCCGCAAAATGAAAGGCAAAGGAAAAAGGAGAAGGAGGGCATGATCCTCGGGCATGCCCTGTGCAAGGAGCGGCGGACCCCCATTGTCCCGCTGAACCGTAAAGGAGGAAGCGGGGGAATCGTGCCTCGGGGTCTGCAAAAGGACAGCGTTTGTCTTGGCGCCTTGGTTCAATTCCGTCAGCCTTCGTCCTCCTGCGGCCCGTCTTCCGACCGCCGTCGGGGAGCAAAGCGCCTGATCCTTTCCCAAAAATCAAATCGGAAAAGAAAGGAGCAGTCCATGTTTGAAATTCAGGGAACCGTAACCACGGCACTATGCTACGCCGCCGTGGCAGAAGAGGAAGCCATTGCGCAGATTCGGAGGATGTGCAGCTACGAATGCACCAAAAACGCCCGTGTACGCATTATGCCCGACGTCCATACCGGCAAGGGCTGCACCATCGGCACCACCATGACCATTACCGATAGGGCCGTTCCCAACATGGTGGGGGTGGACATCGGCTGCGGCATGTACACCGTGGAGCTGGGCAAGGCGGACATTGACTTTGAAAAGCTGGATGCGGCGGCCCATTTTATCCCCAGCGGACGAAGGGTCTGGGAGGGCCGCTTGGAGCGCACGGACTTAACGGTTTTGCGCTGCTATCGGAAGCTGAAGGATGCCCGCCGCCTGGAGCGGAGTCTGGGCACTTTGGGCGGAGGCAACCACTTTATTGAGGTGGATGCCGCCGAAGACGGGACGAAGTATTTGATTATTCACTCCGGCAGTCGGAATCTGGGCACTCAGGTGGCCACCTATTACCAGAAGCTGGCAGTGGACTTGAATCTGGGCAAGGAGGACTTGTTCAAAAAGCGGGAGGCGCTCATCTCCTCCTACAAGGAGCAGGGGCGAAGGAGCGAGATTCAGGAGGCGCTGAAGGCCTTGGAGCGGGACTGGCAGTCGGAAAAGGAAGCCACGCTGCCGCCGAATCTGTGCTATGTGTACGGGAAGTATTTGGAGGACTACCTTGCGGATGTGGAGGTCTGCCAGCAGTTTGCGCGGCGGAATCGGGAGAAAATGGCCGAGATTCTGCTGGAGCGTACGGGCTTAGAGGCAAAGTCCGCCTTCCACACCGTTCACAACTATATCGACACCAAGGAGAGGATTCTCCGCAAGGGCGCCATTGCCGCCCACGAGGGAGAACTGGTGCTGATTCCCCTCAACATGCGGGACGGCAGTGTGCTGGCAAAGGGAAGGGGCAATGCGGAGTGGAACTATTCTGCGCCCCACGGAGCCGGGCGGCTCATGTCCAGAACGACGGCCAAGGAAACCCTGCGCTTACAGGACTTTCAGGCGGCCATGGCGGGGATCTATACCACCACGGTCAGCCGGGACACCTTGGACGAGGCGCCTATGGCCTATAAGGCAATGGAGGATATTTTGCCCCTGATTCGGGAGTCTGTGGATGTTATAGAGGTGCTCAAGCCTCTGTACAACTTTAAGGCGGCGGAGTAAGGCGGTAAGAAATAGAAAAGGGAAAGGAAAAAAAGAGTATGGTTGCGGCGATTTTTGAGATTGAAGGCTGGGCGGGGTGCGAACGGCACTTCTTCAAAGGCGAAACGGCGGCGGAGGTGCTTACCCGCTTGAACTATGTGCAGGATTTGCGGTGTCTGGCCAGAATGAGCTGGGGCGGAGGACTGACGGAGGAGGAAGGCGATGCAATCAGCTACCTGTGGAAACTGCTGGACAAGCAGCAGCAGGGGACTTTGACGGCAGAGGATTTGATTCCCTTGGATATTCATTTGAGCATCGGCTCTCTTAAGTGCTTGGGCGCAGGGGAGGGCGAAAAAGCCGTGGAGAAGCTGAGGGAAGAATATTTGCAGCTTTCCTAAGGCGAAAGCGGGGGGCTTCGCCCTTCCGCCGCCCCCGCTCACGCTTGTATCTTTTATCCCTTGCCCTTCCGCCGCAGCGCGGCCTGTGTGCAAAGGGAAAGGTATGTAAAAAAAGTATCAAGTAAAAGCATAGGCTTTCTGCCGTACCGCTTAAAATCCCTCGTGTTTTTCCAAAATCGGGGGATTTTTTCAATTGTTTCCGTTTGTTTGCTTTTCATTCCTGAGTCTCTGTGATATACTTATTGTTTGACAGGAGGAGACGTCATGGAAAACAAACCCAACTCTATTTGGAATCTGCCCAACAAGCTGACCGTGTCCCGGGTTCTGCTGACCCCCGTGTTCATTGTGTTTGCGGAGCTCGCCAACCACACCGGCGGGCGGCTGTACTATCTGCTGGCGGCCGTCATTTTTGCCGTAGCCAGCTATACGGATTTGCTGGACGGGAAAATTGCCCGCAGTCGGAATCTGGTCTCCAGCTTCGGTAAATTTATGGATCCCTTGGCGGATAAGGTGCTCACCACCACGGCTCTTTTATACATGATGGCCGCAGGCGTTTGCCATCCCATCGTGCTGGTGCTGGTGCTGACCCGTGAGTTTGCCGTGGCAGGTCTGCGCATGGTAGCCGCCGGAAGCAAAAACGGAAAGGTCATCGCCGCCAATGTGTACGGAAAAATCAAAACCGTGGCGCAGATGTGCACCGTGCTCCTTTATTATACCGCCGCCGCCGTTTTCGGATCCGTGGCGTGGGTACAGGTGCTGGCCAATGTGTGCTGCTGGATTGTGGCAGGGCTGACGCTTCTCTCCGGCACCATCTATCTTTATGAAAATCGGAGCTTTTTGTACGCAGAATGAATCAGGAAACGAATCCCTCTCCCTACCAGCATAAAATTTTTACCATTCCCAATCTGTTGAGCCTGTTCCGGCTGGCGCTGATTCCCATTATTGTGTGGCTCTATGTGGGGCGGGAAGAACATATCTGGGCTACGGCCCTCATCGCCCTGTCGGGGCTGACGGACATTGTGGACGGGAAAATCGCCCGCAAATTCAACATGGTCTCCGACATCGGCAAGGTGCTGGATCCCTTTGCGGACAAGCTGACCCAGTTCTCCATGCTCTTTTGCCTGCTCAGCCGGTTTTACTGGGTATGGTATCTGTTGGCTTTCTTTGTAGTCAAGGAGCTGACTCAGGCTATTATGGCCTATACGGTTCTGCGGAAAAAGGAAAGCGTCGACAGCGCCCAGTGGTTCGGCAAAGCCAGTACGGCCACCCTGTACGGCGTTATGATTATCCTGTTCGTGTGTCCCGGGATTTCCGACACCATAGCCATGGTGCTCTGCGGCCTGGCAGGGGCCATGCTGGCGCTGGCGCTGGTTTTGTATCTGCGCTTTGATTTGAAGGAGCTGAAACGCCTGAAAGAGCAGCAGGAACAGGAGCAAACAAAATAAGCTGAGACTTTCTGAAAAACCGTCCTAAGGGCGGTTTTTTCTTTTACTGCGTCTGTTCCGTGCCTGTGCCAAAGGCCAGGCGCTCCCTGAGATGCTCATAGAGGACGTAGAGAAACTCTCCGTTGGTGGGCATGCCCAATAGGTCTTGGGCATCGTAGCCGAAAAGGGCTTTGAGGCGGGGAGAGGGGGTGTTCTTCCAGCACGCCTCTACCCCGTGGCGGATGGCTCTGTCCACCATGACGGGAGAGGAATGGTATTTCTCGGCAATCTCCTTGTATATGCTCTGCAGAAGGCGGCTGCGGGTGGGAATGGGCTCCGAGAACAACTGCATAAGCCCCTCCAGAAGATACTTGTGGGCAAGCAGACGGTGAGGAATGTGCAGGGAGGTCAGGCAAACAGCCCCCTGACGGCGAATGCGGTCTTGAGAAGGCCGAGAAGGCGAGTTGCCTAAAAGCACGGCTATGTGCCGCAGGATGGCTTCTGGGGCATGGGGCGGCATAAAGGCATACTCCGCCTGATTCCGCCAAGATTGGGGAAAGGGGTGAACGCCGTCCTCCAGCAGAAACACCCAGGCATTTTGCGGGAAGGCATGGGCGGCGGCGCCCTCATGCTCCGCAATGACAATATCGGCGGACAAAGAACAGCCCTCCAAACAAATGGGCATAGCGGCTTCAAAGGCGGAAGCCGTTTCTTCACGGCAGAGAAAGCGGATTCTTGGGGCAGGCGTAGATTCCATAATGCGGTCTCCTTCAGCTTGCATACTTCGGCAGTGCCTGCCGAATACGGGCGGCCAGGGTGTATACAAAGGCCGAGTTAGACGGGGTGGAACGGTGGGCCGAGACCGTGTACCCAAACCAGCTTTGAAGAATGGAAAGGGGCGCCCGCATCCATGCGCTGTCCACGGCGTGGCGCATGGCATGCTCCGCTTGGCTCA
>CAZPCH010000077.1:0-4692 GCA_964585055.1 uncultured Christensenella sp.
CAAGGAGGCGAGACTATGGATTGGGAAAACAACCTGAACGTTCTGAAAAAGGGATATGTAAAGATTCACCTGGGAGACAGCACCTATCGGGTACGGCTTTTGACGCTGGTGCTCTTCGGCGCCGCTCTGCTGGTGCTGATAGCGGCCATTTTGGTTTTGATTCTGGCGCATGCCTGTGCCCCTGCCGGTGAAGAGGGCGGAGCGGCAGGATCTCCTTCCGCACCTGCAGTAAGCGCCTCCGCCTCTGTGCCTTTGCCTGCAGAAACGCCCGGCACGCCCCAGCTGCCCGATTCCGGGGATACTTCCCTGACAGGGTCTTCTGCGCCCTCCGAATCCCCGGACACCTCTGCGACGCCCTCGGCTTCTCCCGATGCAGGCGGCAGGGATGACTTTGTGACCATTGAGCTGAACGCCAACGAAGCCCGTGTAGCGGAAGTGCAGCAAAAGCTCATCGACCTATACTATATGGTGTACCCCGATACCAAAGACGGCAAGCCCACCACCACCACCTTCTTCGGTTCCATTACCAGTGCGGCCGTGCGGGTCTTCCAAAGCCGCAACGACTTGCCCGAAACCGGCAAAGTGGACAAGGCTACCTACGACAAGCTCATGAGCAAGGACGCCAAGGCCTATATCATGCATCAGGGCGATAAGTGCGAAATGGTAAAGCAAATCCAGCTTCTGCTGAAGGAAAAAGGATACTTGGAAGCGGAAGCTACCGGCCAGTGCGGCGAAAAAACCATTGAAGCCGTAAAGGCCTTCCAAAAGGCCAAAGGACTGACGCAGGATGGGAACGCCGGCCCCGGCACCCTGAAAGAGCTGTTGGGATACTAAATCAAATTTCCTATCCTCCTCGGATGCGTATTCGGGGAGGATTTTTTAGACAAAAAAGTCTGCCTCCGAAGCAATCGAAAGCAGACGCTGTAGTTTATATTCCCTTTACTCTCCTCTGAAGGTGATGCCCTTTTCCGAATCGGCGGATTCAATGATGGCCAGAGAAATCAGGTTTTTCCCCGCTTCCCGCAGTCTGTCGCCGCCGCCCTGGAATCCCTTTTCCACGGCACAGCCGATGCCCCGAAGCTGGGCACCCGCCTGCTGGATGATTTCGCACAGTCCACGCAGGGCTTCGCCCCGTGCCATAAAATCGTCAATGACCAGCACCGTGTCCTTGTCGGTCAGCCACTGGCGGGAAACGATGAGGGTGACTTTCTTTTTATAGGTATAGGACATGATATCGCTTTGGTAGAGGCCGCCTTCGATATTGTCGGACTTGGCCTTCTTGGCAAACACAAGAGGTACTCCAAGCTCCAGTGCCACGGCAGAAGCCAGAGAGATGCCGCTGGCCTCCACGGTCATGACCGCCGTAACGCCCTCGGTGTCAAAGAGCCGCAGAAACTCTTGCGCCAGCTCACGCATGAAGCACATATCCACCCGATGATTGAGGAAGCCGTCTACCTTAATGATATTGCCGGGGAGAACCTGCCCCTCCTTGCGAATGCGTTCCTTTAGGGGCGCATATCCTCCGTATACCTGATCCATGAAAAGTCCACCTCCGAAAGAATATATGTTTACAGAGTACACCGTTTCACATAAAAAAGCAAGCTGAAAAACTGTGCGGCGACTTGAAAGAAATTGTTGCCCCTTGACTTTACACTCATGGCAAAGTAAAATCTCAGTAAAAATCCTTGGAGGCCATATGTTCACCGGTTTTTCCGACGAAACACGAGAGTTTTTCATGGAGCTCTCTCTGCATAACTACCGCTCCTGGTTCGAGGAGCACAAGCCTGTTTTTCTCCGTTCCGTAAAGGAGCCCTTTGACGCCCTTGCCCGAGAGGTCATGGCAAAGATGGAAAAGCTATACCCCGATACCCCCATGCGGCTGCATATCTCCCGCATCTATCGGGATGCCCGCCGTCTCTTCGGCCGGGGCCCCTATAAGGAGAGCCTGTGGTTCTCTCTGGATCCCTATTCCGTAGGACAGGAAGGCCCCTCCGTATACTTTGAAATCAGCGCCATGGAATGGAGCATGGGCATGGGCTGCTGGGCAGATGTCCCCACCATGAACCGCTTGCGCCGATATATGGATCATCACCCCGAGACCTTTGTGAAGTTCAACCGCAAATTGGAGTCCCAGCAGGAGTTTCATTTGCAGGGTCAGCTTTACGCCCGTCCCAAGGGGCACCCCGCCGACGAACTGACCGGCTGGTACAACCGCAAGTCCCTGTGGATTGGCAAAAGCGGCGTCTTTGACGAAATTGCATATTCTCATGCATTGGTGGATAAGGTTGTGGAGGGGTTTGTCTTTTTAATGCCCTTCTATACCGCCTTTGCTGAAGCATATACCTATGGGGACGGTGAGCTGTAACTCCCTTCCTTAATATGAAAAAATCGCCCTTCCCCTTGGGAAGGGCGCAGCTTTAGTCCGAGGCAAAGGATAAAGGAAAAAAAGCAACGGACTAAACTTAGTAAGGGGATGGACAATTATGCACATCTCCTTTTTTCTTTGCATATTAACACACATTCTTTTCCAATTTGTCACCCTTCATAGACAATCCGGGAATTACTTTCACTTACAATTTTTCCCATGGATACCTTAAATACGACAGAATATGATCGGCAGGCAATGGGACGGGTTGTGCGCCGTCTGAGAAAAGAACGTGGATTGAGTCAGGAGGTTTTCAGCGGTCTGGCTGGTTTGGCGCGCAGTCATCTTGCCATGATTGAAAGCGGCGGCAAGCAGGCTACCTTGGAGACCTTATGGAAGATTGCGGCGGCTTGCGAGATGCGCCCCAGCCAGCTTGTAGCTTCCATTGAGCGTGAATGCGCCCGTATGCAGAAAAAAGAATAAGATTGACGGATGCCGTCCTTTGGTATACAATACTTTCATAAAGTAAGAGTGCGGTTCCGGTCTTTCACGGCCGGATTAGGGGGAAGTTCGGTGCAAATCCGTCGCAATACCCATTTCCGTAATTGGCCTGTGCCTTAAGCCGGAATACCTGCCGCATCTCTGGTGACCGGGTGCCCCCGGAACACTTTTGGGCAAAAAAGTGCAGCCGTTCCATATCCGTCGCAGACCTTCTGCCCGACATATGTGCGCTGTGCTTCCGTCTTGAATCGGCGGAAGTTTTTTATTGGGAGGAAGCATGGCAGCATTGACTCGGGAAGAATGTACCGCACTGCTTATCGGCAAGCAGGCAGACCTGCAAAAAGCGGGCATATTCCGCTATCCCCAGCGGAGTGACTTTACCGCAGAGGAGGTCTGCGCCATTAAGGCGCAATTGGGCCCATGGCCCCGTGCCTTAGAGGCAGTAGGCTTGAAAGAGGTGTCTCCCCGTCAGGAGGCCGCCGCCGCACGGAAATTGGAAAAACGCATTGCTGTCAGGCGAAAACAAACCGCCGCCAAAATTGCCCGCAAAGAGTCCGGTACCTCCCCGGTTGCTTCACGGGTGTCCGCAAGCGATTCTTCGCTTGTAAATAGAAAAACGGAGGATTAAACGTATGAAAAAATGCATTTCTCTTATGGCGGTCCTGCTGCTGGTGCTTACCGCCGCTGTCATGCCCGTCATGGCAGAAACCGAAGAAACCGGTACCGTATATGTGACCATTTCCAACGCAGGCGAGCTGGTAGTAACCCATGAGGCCGTTGCCATTTCCGATGCGGACGGCGACGGGGCTCTGACCATTCAGGATGCGCTGATTCTGGCGCATGATGCTATGTTCGAAGGCGGCGCCGCCGAGGGCTTTGCCACTGTAGATAGCGACTACGGCCCCATGATCACCAAGCTGTGGGGCGTGGAAAACGGCGGTTCCTACGGCTACTACCTGAACAACGCCATGGCCATGAGCCTGACCGATTCCGTTGCCGACGGCGATTGTCTGACCGCGTACGTCTTTGCCGACACCGTCGCCTTCAGCGATGTGTATACTTATTTTGATGTGGCCGCCGCAGAAGGAAAGGTTGGAGAAGAGCTGACCGTTACATTGTATCAGGTTGGGTTTGATGCCAACTATGCCCCCGTCAGCAGTCCTTTGAGCGGTGCATCCGTAACCGTAAACGGTGTTGAAGCAGCCGTAACCGATGCAGAGGGCAAGGCCGTTGTGAAGCTGGAGAGCGAAGGCGAGTTCGTGCTCAGCGCCGCCAGCAGTGAGCTGACTCTGGTGCCCCCCGTATGCCTTGTTACCGTAACCGCCGCCGAAGCCGCTCCCGCAGAGCCTGAAGTTCCTGCAGAAGAGCCCGCCGCTCCCGCAGAGCCCGAAGCTCCTGCAGAAGAGCCTGCCGCTCCTGTTGCCGAGCCTGAAGCTGAGGCATCCAGCGGCACCGTTATTGCGGTCGTTGTGGCTCTGCTGGCCGTTGCCGCCGCGGCCATCGTCGTTGTGGTGCTGCGCAACAAGAAGAAAGCCGAATGAGAAGACCGCATATAAAAACCATATGCTTGCTGCTGTGCGCACTGCTCCTTTGGGGCAGTGCCGCAGTGGTTTTTGCCGATACCGCCTCTGAGACGAAAACACTCATAGACGGTATCCTTTCTTATAATTTAGAACAAACGGGAAATGCCTCCCTGCAAAGCTGGGCGGACGGCTCCCTTTCGGAGGGCGCCGGCTCTTCCTCCGAATGGTACGCCATTGCCCTAAGCCAATACGATGCCTCCGTGGATTTAAGCGCTTACGGAGAGTCGCTGAAAAAGTTTTTGT
>CAZPCH010000077.1:4702-6584 GCA_964585055.1 uncultured Christensenella sp.
CGTTACCAAAGAAAAGTATGCTTTGGCTCTTCTGGCCGCAGGACAGCGGGAAGATGTCTTTCTCGTCACGGGACTTTCTGACGCCGTAGGCAGTCAAGGCTTAATGAGCTGGATTTACGGCCTGCATCTGCTGAATAACGGCGTAGCTTTGGAAAACCATACAGCCGAAGAAGTGGTTTCCGTCCTTTTGTCCGCCCAGCTTGAAGACGGCGGCTGGGCCATTATGGGAAATTATGGGGACGTGGACGTCACCGCCATGACACTGCAGGCCCTTGCCCCTTATTATGCTTCCCATGCATCGGTTCACTCCGCCTGTGAAAAAGCGCTGGATTTTTTAAGCGGCAATCAGCTTGAAAGCGGAGATTTCCCCGGCTTTAACGGCCCCAATCCCGAAAGCACGGCGCAGGTTCTCATTGCCCTGTGCGCCTTGACCCAAGACCCACGCACGGACAGCCGCTTTATAAAAGACGGCGCAGGCATACTGGATGGACTGCTTCGTTACCGTTTACATGACGGTTCCTTCTGCCACGAATTGGGCGGGGGGAGCGATGCCAGCGCCACGGTACAGGCTCTGTGCGCTTTTGTGGCATTGTATCGGTTTGAACAGAATCTCGGCTCACTCTATATGTTTGCAGGAAGCAATCTCCCCCTTTTGGGAGATTTGCCTTCCTCCTCCCCCGCCTCTTCCGACGCCCCTGCTTCCTCCTCTCCTGCCCCGACAGACGAAGCGGGTAAGGAAGCAAAAACCGTCCAGGGCGCCTATAAGCCTTGGGTCATCGGCGGGCTTTGTCTGCTGGGATGCATTTGGTGCCTGATTCTGCGGATAAAAAAGCGGAAGCCCAATTCCTATCTCTTTGCAGGGCTTGTAATCCTGCTTCTTATGGCCTTAGTGCTTCTGACGGAAATCTCCTCCCCCGAAAGCTACTATGCCCCGCCCCCTGCAAAGGAGGACGCTGTTGGGCAGGTGACTTTGACCATCCGCTGCGACACCGTAGCGGGCCAAGCGGAGCATATCCCCAAAGACGGCGTGCTCCTGCCGGAAACGGTCTTTGACATTCGAGAAGGGGACTCCGTATACACCATTCTCACGGAAGCCGCCCAGACCTACGGCATTCAGATGGACAATCAGGGCTCCGAAAATCTGGTGTACATTGCCGGGATCGGGTATTTGTATGAGTTTGACTTTGGTCAATACTCCGGCTGGGTGTATCATGTGAACGGGGAAACGCCGGGAGTCGGTGCAGGGGAATACATTCTGTCCGACGGGGATGTGATTCGCTGGCTATACACCTGCGACTTAGGACAGGATGTAGAGGAATAAACATTCAAGTACTTTTTTAGAAAGGAGGCCCCATGAGAGCATTTGCAGACAGCAACCCCAGTGTGATTCTGCTGTACTTTTTGGGCACGGCGGGCATTGCCATGTTCACCCTGCATCCCCTATTGCTGTGTCTCAGCTTTCTGGGGGCACTCCTGTACTTTGTACGATTAGGCGAAGGCCGCCAACTTAAAAGCCATCTTTTCCCCTTGGGGCTTACCGTAGGCGTCGGTCTTTTGAACCCTCTGTTTTACCACAACGGCCAAACCGTACTCTTTGTGCTAAATCACAATCCCGTAACTCTGGAGGCGCTTCTTTACGGCCTTGCGGCGGGATTCATGGGCGCAGGGGTGCTGTACTGGTTCCGCTGTTTCTCCAAGATTATGACCGGCGATAAGCTATTGTACCTTTTTGGCTCACTGTCCCCAAAAGCCGCTCTAATTTTTTCCATGGCACTGCGGTATGTGCCCCTGTTCAAAAAGCAGTGGCATTCCATTGTGCAGGCGCAAAGGGGCATGGGGCTTTACAAAGAGGAATCGCTGGCGGACACCTTGCAGGGGAACA
>CAZPCH010000078.1:0-6534 GCA_964585055.1 uncultured Christensenella sp.
TGACGGACTATTTTATTTTCGGGCTTGACAAAGGAGGACGTTTCGGTGTATTATCCCTTCCAGAAAATAAATTGCAAAGGCAATGAAGGAAAGAGTAACCCGCAGGCAGCGGCCCAGAGAGCTCCCGTTTGGTGCAAGGGAGAGCGGTGCGGCAGGTGAACATGGTTCCGGAGCTGTGGGGGCGATATGGTAGCTCTCAACGGGTGCGCCCGTAACTGCGCAGGAGTATGATTGTACTTCATAAGCTCTTCTTTTGTAAAAAAGAAGGGGAACGCAAGGTGGTACCGCGGCTTTGTCCGCCCTTGCCTCTCGAAAGAGGGGTGAGGGCTTTTTTATTGCCTACGGGGAATTTCCCCATAGAACGGTCTAAAGAAAGGATTGTATGAATCAGGAACCCATCATTCGCTTACAGGGCGTAAGCAAAACCTTCGGCAGCGGCGAAAACGCCGTCCATGCCTTACAGGATATCGACCTCTCCATTTACGAGGGAGAAATCTTCGGTGTCATCGGCCTTTCCGGCGCCGGCAAAAGCACCCTGGTGCGGTGCATCAACCTGCTGGAGCGTCCCACGGCGGGACAGGTCTTCGTAGCCGGGCAGGAGCTCACCGCCCTGAAGCCCTCCGAGCTTAGAGAGGCACGGCGGAGCATCGGCATGATCTTCCAGGGCTTCCACCTGCTCATGCAGAAGACCATTTTGGATAATGTCTGCTTCCCTCTGGAGCTTTGCGGCCTCTCCCGCAAGGAGGCTCTCCCCAAAGCCCAGGCGCTCTTGGAGCGTGTAGGTCTGGGGGATCGGGCAAAGGCCTTCCCCGCCCAGCTTTCCGGCGGACAAAAACAGCGTGTGGCCATTGCCAGAGCCTTGGCCACCTCCCCTCGGGTGCTGCTGTGCGATGAGGCCACCTCCGCACTGGATCCCACCACCACCCAGTCCATTCTGGAGCTTTTGCGGGAATTGAACCGGGAGCTGCACGTCACCGTAGTGATTATCACCCACGAAATGAAGGTGGTGGAGCAGATTTGCTCCCGTGTGGCCATTCTGGACAACAGCCGCATCGGAGAGCTGGGGAAGGTGGAGGACATCTTCCGCTGTCCCAAAACCGCCGCCGCCCGCAAGCTCATCTGCCCTCAGGGAGAAGCCCCCGAGGCCTCCGCACTGGGAGAAGGGCGCTTTTTGCGGCTCATCTTCGACGGCTCCAAGACCGACAGCCCCGTGGTCAGCGAAATGGTGCTGGCCTGCGGTGCCCCCGTCAACATCGCCTTTGCGGACACCCGCACCCTGTCCGGACGGCTTTACGGCCAAATGATTTTACAGCTTCCCGAAAGGGAGGAAAGTATACAAAAGATGACCCGCTTCCTTCAGGAAGCCGAGGTGCTCTTTGAGGAGGTGAGATAATGGGCTTCGTAGAAATGCTTCCCTTAATGGGCAAGGGTCTTTGGGAAACCCTGTACATGACCGTAGGCTCCACGGCCTTGGCCTACATTCTGGGTCTTCCTTTGGGACTATTGCTGTGCGTCACCGCCAAGGACGGCCTTTGCCCCCGCCCCCTGTTCAATCGGATTCTGGGGATTGCCGTCAACCTGCTGCGCAGCGTGCCCTTCATCATCCTGCTGGTGTGGGTCATGCCCATCACCCGGGCGGTCATGGGCACCACCATCGGCTCCAAGGCCACCTTGGTGCCTCTGGTCATCGCCTCCGCCCCCTTCATTGCCCGCATGGTGGAAAGCTCCGTACGGGAAGTGGATCAGGGCGTGGTGGAAGCGGCTCAGTCCATGGGCGCCTCCCCCCTGCAGATCGTGGTGCGGGTACTGCTCCCTGAGGCAAAGCCCTCCCTGCTCACCGGCGCGGCCATCGCCATGACCACCATTTTGGGCTACTCCGCCATGAGCGGCATCGTAGGCGGCGGCGGTCTGGGCGCCATTGCCATCAACTACGGGTACTACCGTTCCGACAGCGACATCATGCTGCTTATGGTGGCTCTGCTGGTGCTCATCGTGCAGGTCTTCCAGGAGATTGGCAGCCGTCTGGCGCTGAAGACCGACAAGCGCATCCGCTGAAACATCCCCGGGGTCAAAAGCCCCAGTCAATATAATAAGAAGAAAAAATCAAAGAAAGAGGTTATCATCATGAAAAAGTTCCAAAAATACATCGCTCTTCTCCTCTGTGCCCTGCTTTTGACGGCCTTTGCCGCCTGCGGCAGTAAGGACAACGGCAGCGGTGCCACCAAGCTGAAGGTGGGTGCCAGCATCACCCCCCACGCCGAGATTCTCCGTGAGGCCGCCAAGCTGCTGGAGAAGGAAGGCATTGAGCTGGAGATTGTGGAGTATGACGACTACGTCCAGCCCAACATCGCCGTAGACGACGGAAGTCTGGATGCCAACTACTTCCAGCACCTGCCCTATCTGATCACCTTCAACGCCGAGAACGGCACCAAGCTGGTCTCTCTGGGCAACGTCCACTATGAGCCCTTCGGCATCTACCCCGGCAAGACCAAGGCCTTGGCCGACCTTCCCGACGGCGCCACCATCGCCGTACCCAACGACGGTTCCAACGAAACCCGCGCCCGGCTCCTGCTCCAGCAGGAGGGACTGCTGACTTTGAAGGAGGGCATCGACGCCTCCTCCAACGCCACCATTCTGGACATTGCCGAGAATCCCAAGAACCTGAACATCGTGGAAATGGCCGCCGCCCAGATTCCCAAGTCCCTGCAGGACATCGACTTGGGCGTTATCAACGGAAACTACGCCCTGCAGGCCGGTCTCAACGCCGGTAAGGACGCTCTGGCCATCGAAGACGCCGCCGGCGACGGTGCCCAGACCTACGGCAACATCCTGTGCGTAAAGGAAGGCCGTGAGAACGAAGCCGCCCTGCTGAAGCTCTTTGAGGTACTCACCGGGGACGAGGTCGCCAAGTTCATCAACGACACCTACGAAGGCGCCGTGGTGCCCCTGCAGAATAAGTAACCCTGTAAACGCACTTTTAAGGACGGTGAAAGCCGTCCTTTTCTTTATGCTTTTTTCGGTCTTTGTCTTTCTTCCCTTCCCTCGTTGCACCGAGCGGGGGAATGTGCTATAATGTAGTATCTATATTTGTGAGGTGTTTGCCATGGCCTATCGTGCCCTGTACCGTACCTACCGTCCCGGGTCCTTTTCCCAGATGGTGGGGCAGGAGCATATCACTGCCATTTTGAAAAATCAGGTGCAGGAAGAGCAGTTAAGCCACGCCTACCTGTTCTGCGGCCCTCGTGGCACGGGAAAAACCACCACGGCCAAGGTTCTTTCCCGGGCGGTCAACTGCCTGCACCCTATAAACGGAGAGCCCTGCGAGCAGTGCCAAAACTGTCTTGTAAGCCGGGAGCAGAACGCAGACATCATTGAGATCGACGCCGCCAGCAACACGGGCGTAGACAACGTGCGGGAGCTTATCTCTCAGGCGCAGTTTGCCCCCCTCCAGCTAAAGAAGCGGGTGTTCATCATCGACGAGGTGCACATGCTCTCCACCTCCGCCTTCAACGCCCTATTGAAGACTTTGGAGGAGCCCCCCGCCCACGTCATCTTCATTCTGGCCACCACGGAGCCCCAAAAGCTCCTGCCCACCATTATCTCCCGCTGTCAGCGGTTCGATTTCCACCGCTTCACCATCGCCCACATCGTAGGCCATCTGCAGAACGTCCTGAAGCAGGCAGGGGCTTCCATTGAGCCTGACGGTCTGCGGATTATCGCCCGTGCGGCGGACGGCGCCATGCGGGACGCCTTGTCCTTGACGGATCAGTGCCTGTCCTTCTGCGGCAGCAAGGTGTCGGCCAAGGACGTCATGGCGGTGCTGGGCACCATGGATCAGGACTTCTTGTTCACCGTCACCGAAACCCTCTTTAACGGGGACACCAAGGGCTGTATGGAAGTTGTGGAGCGCATTGCCGCTTCGGGCAGTTCCCTGAACGTGTTTGTTACCGATCTGTCCGCTCACCTGCGCAATCTTCTGCTGACCAAAAGCTGTGGGGACTGCCAGGACATTCTGGAATGCACCGACGACACCATGGCCCGCTATCAGAAACAGGCCAAGGGGCTGTCTCAGGAGCGTCTGCTCTATGCCCTGGAACAGCTTATGAAGGCCCAGGGGGAGATGAAGTATTACCCTACCCCCCGCTACATGCTGGAAAGCGTCCTTATGCGCATTGCCTACCCCTTGGAGGACAAAAGCACGGAGGCCCTTTTAAGCCGCATTGCCGCTCTGGAGGAGAAGCTGAAAAAGCTGGAAGAAGGAGGGCTGTCCCTTCCTGCCCAAGCGCCTTCCCCCGTGCAGGCGCCCCAGCCTGTGCAAACGCCCCCGCCTGCCCCGGTGCAAACGGCGCAGGCCCCTCAAAAGGCCGCCCCCGAGGATATTCCCCCTTGGGAGGAGGAATACATTCCCGAAGCCCCGCCGGAGGAGGGCTATCTCCCCTACCTACCGGAAGAGCCCGCCCCCAAGGCCTCGCCCGCCCCTCGGGTACAGCCCGCTCCCACGGTGCAGTCGCCTCAGGCGGCACCTGCACCCGCCCCTGCCCCTTCAGCCGGAGGAGAAGCGGACGCTCTGTGGAAGCAGGTATTAAACGCCCTGCTGAAGGAAAATCCCATGGTCTACCGCTGTGCAAAGCTGGGGGAGGTCAAAGAGCTGGACGACAGCCGTCTGGTCATCTCCTTTGCTCCTGAGTATGCAGGGAAGCTCAGCGTTATCAACAGTCCACGAAATCTCTCCGCCCTGCAGGGGATTTTGACCCGCTTGAAGCCGGGGGTCACGGCGGTGCTTATGGAGCAGAAGGCCGACCCGGCGGAGCAAAAGCTGCGGGAGCTTTTCGGCGACAAGCTGACCGCGAAGTAAAGCGCAAGCAACACAATAAAAATAAAAAAGAAATTTATACAATCGGAGGAAACAACAAATGGCAAAACACGGCGGATACCCCATGGGCATGATGGGCGGCGGCAACATGCAGGCTTTGATGAAGCAGGCGCAGAAGATGCAGGAGAACATGGCCAAGAAGCAGGCAGAGCTCAACGAGCGCACCTTTACGGCCTCTGCAGGCGGCGGCATGGTCACCGCTACGGTATACGGCACCAAAAAGCTGGAGAGCGTTAAAATCGATCCCCAGTGCGTAGACCCCGACGATGTGGAAATGCTGGAGGATCTGGTGCTTTCCGCCATCAACGCCGCCATCGATGAGGCCGGCGCCGCCGTGGAAAGCGAAATGGGCAAGCTGACGGGAGGACTGAACCTGGGCTTCTAAGGCCGGGGAAACGGTATGGCCATAGAGTCCATTGAAAAACTGACCACCCAGCTTAGCCGTCTGCCGGGCATCGGCCGCAAAACCGCCCAGCGGCTGGCCTACCATCTGCTGGGTGTGCCCAAGGAGCAGGCGCAGGAACTGGCCCAAGCCATTTTGCAGGCGCGGGAAAAGGTACACTGCTGTCCCCAGTGCGGCACCTATACGGACAAGGAAAAGTGCGAGCTTTGCACCGACCCCACCCGCAGCGACGAGGTCATCTGCGTGGTGGCGGAGCCCCGGGATGTCATCGCCATGGAGAAGACCCGGGAGTTTCGGGGGCGGTACCATGTGCTCTTCGGCGTGCTCTCTCCCATGGAGGGCATCGGCCCCAAGGACATCCGCATCAACGAGCTTTTGGACAAGTGC
This sequence comes from uncultured Christensenella sp., assembly GCA_964585055.1. Taxonomy (GTDB): domain Bacteria; phylum Bacillota; class Clostridia; order Christensenellales; family CAG-138; genus RUG472. Next base: position 5,664 of record CAZPCH010000078.1, read on the forward strand.
AAGACGGGGCAGGTAAAGGAGGTTATTCTGGCCACCAACCCCGACGTGGAGGGGGAGGCTACGGCTTCCTACATTGCAAGGCTTTTGCGCCCCATGGGGGTCAAGGCCACCCGCATCGCCCACGGCATCCCCATCGGCGGGAATCTGGAGTATACGGACGAGGTCACCCTGGCCAAGGCTCTGGAAGGCAGACGAAGCATATAACGGTATGAAAAAAGCCCCTGCACGGGGCTTTTTGTATGCTTACAGGTTCAGATATCCTTTGAGCACCTTCAGGGTGTTCTCCACGCCCTCCTTGTGGCTGCGCTCATAGCCGTGGGAGGCAAAGACTCCTGCGCCGATGAGCCCGTGGCGGATGTCGTAGCCTGCCCGCAGAGTGGCTTCCACATCGCTGCCGTAGTGGGGGTACACGTCCACGGCATAGCCGGCCTGCTCCCGCTTGGCGGCGTCAATGAGCTTCCCCGTCACCTCATAGCTGTAGGGGCCGCCGCTGTCCTTGGCGCAGATGGAGCACAGGCGCTCGGTGCACCGAAGGCCGTCTCCCACACAGCCCATGTCCACGGAGATGGCCTCCGTTACCCCCTGAGGCAGGGAGGCAGAGCCGCCGTGTCCCACCTCTTCGTATACGGTGACGTGGGCATAGACCTTGCGGGCGGGCACCTTGTTCTCCTCCCGCATATACTTGGCCAGCCCCAGCAGAATGCCTACGCTGAGCTTGTCGTCCAAGAAGCGGCTCTTGATGTAGCCCGAAGCGGTCACTCGGCTTCTGGGGTCAAAGGCCACAATGTCCCCCACCTCAATGCCCAAGGCACGGGTCTCCTTTTCCGAAGAAACGGCTTCGTCCAGCACCACCTCACAGCTGTTGAAGGAG
>CAZPCH010000079.1:0-4923 GCA_964585055.1 uncultured Christensenella sp.
CCGTGGGATTCAAGTTCACGTCCAGCAGGCCTTTGGCGCTCATGACCATGCCGGGAATGCAGAAGCCGCACTGCACCGCCCCCGCTTCTCCGAAGGCCCATACATAGACCTCCTTTTCAAAGGGAGTCAGCCCCTCCAGGGTCAAAATGTTCTTCCCCTCCAGCTTATCCGTCTGCAAAACGCAGGCCTTCTGGGCTTTTCCATCCACCAAAATGGTGCAGGTGCCGCAGGCGCCCTCGGAACAGCCGTCCTTGGCGGAGTGGAGGTGGAGCTCCTCCCGCAAATAGGGGAGGAGCTTTTGATTCTTTTCAACGGTGACCTGCTGTCCGTTTACATAAAATGTGGCCATATACAGTCTCCTTTATCACACCAGCAGGTACTTATATGCCTGCAGGACGGTGACAATCAGCATCTCCAGTTCCTTGGGCAAGGGGGTGTCCGCCTGCAGGGAGCAGTCAAACTCCTTCCCCTCCAGCCGCACCCGAATGCGCTTATTCTCCCGATCCAGCAGGGTAAAGCCGCTGTTGGTGCTGTCGCAGAAGTCCTCCTCCGTGGCAAAGTAGGTGAACTTATCCTTGTAGGGGGCGCTGTCGTAGGGGCAGAAGGCGGCGCAGTTGCCGCACTCGTTGCAGGCGTAATCCAAATGGAGAATCTGCTCCATAGCCATGCCGGGAACGGCGATGGCAGCGTTGGCTCTGTTGGGGCACACGGACACGCAGTTTTCGCACACACCCTTGCACCCAAGGCACCGTTTGGGCTCACAGGCGCTTACATCCAGCCTGCCCTTTCTCTTTTGCGCCTCGCAGGGAGACAGGGCGCTGCCCTCGGGATACTCCGCCTGCAGGGGCGCGCCTACGATGGCGTCCCGTGCGGCCAAGGCATCCCCCATGGCCTCTGCAACGGTGGAGGGGCCTCTGTAGAGATCCCCCAGCACAAAGACGTTCCCCGTGCGGAAGGCAGGGCGTCCCTTTTGGGGTGCTTCCACCCCGTAGGCTTGCAGGAAGTCTCCGTCAGCCTTTTCGCCCAGAGCGGAGATCAGGGTGTCGCAGGGCAAACTCTCCGTACGCCCGGTCTTCACGGGACTGCGGCGGCCGCTTTCATCGGGAGCCCCCAGTTCCATAACCTCACAGGCAAGGGTCTTGCCGTCGGCGGACAGGGGGGCAAGGAGCTCTTTAAACTGCACCCCTTCCTCTACCGCCAGTTCCATTTCCTCTGTGTCTGCAGGCATATACTTTTTGGTGCGGCGGTAGACCACGGACACGCTCTTAACCCCCGGTACCCGCAAGGCGGCACGGGCGGCGTCCATGGCGGTGTTGCCTCCGCCGATGATGCACACGTTCTCTCCCAGTTCTACTTCTTCCCCTGCCTTCAAAGAGCGGAGGAAGGCTACGGCGTTCAGCTCCCGTCCCCCAATGGACAGCAGTGCAGACTTCCCTGCCCCTGCGGCCAAAAGGATATAGTCAAACTTCTTCTGCAGTTTCTTTAATTCGGGAGCGGGTTTGCCCATGACAAACTTGGCTCCTGCAGCCTTGACCAGCTTCACATCCCGCTCAATGGAGGCGGAGGGAATGCGGAAGGCGGGAATCACATGACGGACAACGCCTCCCAGCTTTTTCTCCTTTTCAAAGACGGTAACGGAGGCTCCCGCCAGCCCCAGATAGTAGGCCGCCGCCAGTCCTGCGGGGCCGCCGCCGATGACGGCCACCCTGGCCTCGGTCAAAGCTTCCTTTTTAAGCGGCGCCGCCATAAAGGAGGCGTACCCCTTCCGTGCCGCCTGCAGCTTGACCTCCCGAATGTGCACGGGGGTGTCGTAGAAGTTGCGGGTGCACTTTTGCATACAGTTGTGGGCGCAGATGGTGCCCGTAATAAAGGGCAGGGGGTTCTTGGCGGCAATAAGGCGGAAGGCCTCCTCCTCCCTTCCCTGCTCCATAAGGGCCAAGTACTCGGGCACATCCTGCCCAATGGGACAGCCCTGCTGACAGGGAGCCGTGAAGCAGTCCGTCAGAGGCACTTTCTTCCCGATGGTGCGCCGGGGCAGAGGCTTAAGAGCCTTGCGCAGGGCGGGATCGTGAACGGCCTTTTGAGACAGGGCGGCGATGGCGGCCGGGTTGGCGGTGGTTCTGGCCTTGTAGGAGCATTTCTCCATGCTCTCGGCCATCTGCAGGAAGCGATCGTAACCCCCGGGCTTGAGAATGGTGGTGGCCATGGTAATGGGCCAGATGCCCGCCCGATACAGCTCCGTCAAATGGAAGGCATCGGCGCCGCCGCTGTAGGAAATGCGCAGTTTCCCCTCAAAGTCCCGAGACAGGCGAGCGGCCATCTCCATGGTCAAAAGATACAGGGCCTTGCCGCTCATGTACATCTCCTGACTGGGCAGTTCCCCTGCCTTTACGTCTACGGGGAAGGTGTTGCTCAGCTTCACCCCGAAGGTCAGCCGCCGTGCTTTGGCCAGCGCCAGCAAACGGCGGAACATGGGCAAAGCGTCCTCATACTGGAGGTCTTCCTTAAAGTGGTGGTCGTCAAAGGCGATATAGTCGTATCCCGCCTCATCCAGACGCTTTCTGGCAAACTCATAGCCCAAAATGGTGGGATTGCACTTAACCAAAGTGTGCAGGCGCTTCTGCTTGATAAGGTATTCCGCAATGCTCTCAATCTCCTGAGGCGGGCAGCCGTGAAGGGTGGAGATGGTGACGGACTTGCAGATATGGGGATCGATGGCAGCGATATACTCCGCCATGTCGGGGAGAATGGCGGCGGCCTCCCGCAGTGCCTCCGTAAAGGCGGGCACCTTGGCGGCGTTCTTCAGGCCGTTGATGAAGGCATCTATCTTGGGGGTCTGAATCCCCGCCAGATCATAGCCTACGCTCATGTTGAACACGAAGCCGTCTGGATCCCCCAGTCCCCAGCGCTTGCTGAGAATCTTAATGGCCACATAGGCATGGATGTACTCCGTCATAGCCTGGGGCACGGTCAGCTCCGTGGACCACTCGCAGTTATAGCCCTCGTCGTCGGCTTTGATGCAGGGACGGGCGATGCAGGCGGACAGCTCCGCCCCGTCCATTTTCTGCACGGTCTTCAGTTCAAAGAAGCGGGCGCCGGCAAAGTATCCCGCCAGAATGTTCTGGCTCAGCTGGGTATTGGGGCCTGCGGCGGGGCCGAAGGGGGTCTCCACCCAGCCTCCCAGCAGGGGCAGGCTTCTGCCTTTGCTGACAAATTTAGCGTGCACGCCGAAGAGGGTGCCTTTTTCTTCATACTCCGTCAGGGCTCTGGTGAGCAGCTGCCGGAAGGTAAGGGGAGTCATTCTTTCGCTCATGGGTTCCTCCTAAAATACTGTACTGCTTGGGAATGGGATGAGATCAATAGCTGTCCAGCGCCTTCCAGAGCTTGACGCCTTCCTCCATAATATGGGCGTTGACGGCTTCCTCGTCGATGCCCACCAGCTTTCTGTCCTCCATCAAAATTTTGCCTGCGCACATGGTGAACTCGCACTGCCGCCCAGTCATGCCGAAGATCATGTGGCCGTCCACATTGGCTCCTGAGAAGGGGGTGAAGTTCTTGTAATCCATGATGATGATGTCCGCCGATGCGCCGGGCTTGAGAACCCCCAAAGTGTCGGGGAAGTAGCGGGCGCAAATCTTGGCGTTGTTCTCAAAGAGCATTTTGGTTACCTCGCCCCAAGCCACGTTGGGCATGCAGGCGTTGTGCCGCTGGATAATCAGAGACACCTTCAAGGCCTCCAGCATATCGAAGGTGTAGCTGTCCGTGCCCATGCCCACCAGAATGTCCTTTTCCATCATCTGGCGGATGGGGGCACAGCCTACGGCGTTGCCCATGTTGCTCTCGGCGTTGTTGCAGACCATGGTCCCCGTGTCCCGCAGAATGTCCATCTCCCCGTTGTTCAGGTGGATGCAGTGCCCCAGCATGGTGCGCTCTCCCAGAATGCCGTTGTTCAGCAGGCGGTTGACGGAGCGGGTGCCGTAGCGCAGGGCGGAATCGTACACATCGTTGAGCCCTTCGGACACATGGATGTGGTAGCCCGTGCGGCCGTTGTTGGCCGCCGCCATCTTTTCAAAGGTCTTATCGTCAATGGTAAACAGGGCATGGCCGCCGAACATGGCCTTGACCATGGGATCCTGCTCCTGCTCGCAGTGGGTGATGAAGTTGGCGTTCTCCTCAATGGCCTCGTCGCACTTCTTTTCCCCGTCCCGCTGGGAGACCTCATAGCAAAGGCAGGCGCGGATGCCCAGCTCCTTGACCGCCTTTTCAATCTCGAACAGAGAGCCGGTAATCTCCTTGTAGCTGGCGTGATGGTCAAAGATGGTGGTGCAGCCGGTCTTGATGCCGTCTATGATGGTGGCGTAGGCGCTGGCACGGGTGCCGGCCAAGGTAAGCTGCCGATCCATGGCCCACCACTGGCCGTCCAGAATCTCATAAAAATTGGTGGGGTTGTAGCCTTTGATGGAAAGGCCTCTGGCCAGGGCACTGTAGATGTGGCTATGAACGTTGATAAAGGCGGGCATGATGACGCCCCCCTTTGCGTCTACAAAGCGGGCTTGGGGGTAGGCGGCCTGCAGGGCGGCGCAATCGCCAATCTGCAGAATGTTCCGTCCCTCCACCAGCACGGCGCCCTTTTCGAGGTAGGGGCGTGCCTTGTCCCGGGTGATGACTTTGCCGTTTCCGATGAGGATCATAGTGAGTCTCCTTTCCGTTTGCCAAAATAAAAACGCACGAACCCTGCAGTGAGGGGCCCGTGCGCAAAGCACTTCCTTACAGCCTTGAAAGTGTTTTATCTACTGCTTTTACTATACCATGTCTCCCCCCTCCTTGCAAGATTTTTTTGCGGCGCAAAAGCGACTTTTGGGAGTAAGCAGGGCGGGGGGGGGGGGGAGGCGGGCGACGGGATTGGCTGGAGGCGGGGCAGCG
>CAZPCH010000079.1:4959-6419 GCA_964585055.1 uncultured Christensenella sp.
CATATAACCCTGGGTTCGCTTTGCGAACCCGCCGCCCCCGCCAGGAAGCGATTCTTCATGCAGTCTCTCTTACCTAAAGAAGGAATTCGGAACTCCCCTTCTTTAGGCAAGTCCGCCCTCCTCCGCCCGCTCCTCATTTTGCGAAAGCGTTTTCCTGATTCATGCAATGGTTTTCCCTGCGCGCTTGTTTTTGCTCCCAAAATTAGGTGGTAATTTTAGATATTTCTCCCGTTTTTTTCGCTGATTTTGAAAGAAATCGGTTTCGCAATCCCCCGTTGACAGAGAATTTTGGGGGATATATAGTTTTTACAGCGATAAAGAAATGGGAGGAAAAATCCATGAAGAAATCCGTCGCACTTGTCATAGCACTTTTCCTTTGTTTGACCTGCCTGACCCTGCCAGCTCTGGCCGCCGAAGGGGAAGAGATGGTTCCCGTAATGGTCAGCGTACCCGAAGGCTGGGGCACCCCCAACGTTTGGGCTTGGGCCGATGACGGCACCGCCGCCTTCGCCTCCTGGCCGGGAGAAGAGATGGAAGTTCTGGCCGAGGGTTGGTATTACACCTATGTGCCCGCCTTTGTGCAGAATCTCATCATCAACGCCAATCAGGGCACGGACAACGCCGTGCAGACCGCCGACATGGCCGTGGAAGCCGGCAAGGAAGTTTGGATTACCGTGGCCGAAGATTTGACTGTGGAAATCTCCTACGAAGCCCAGCTTCGGGGCGAAATTCCCGCCTATGTGGAGAAGTTCATCGTCCATGCCTACGTGCCCCTTTCCTGGAAAACCGTAAACATGTGGGCCTGGTCCGCTCCCGACGGCACCACAGCCTTTGACGCTTGGCCGGGCTTTGCCATGACCGAGGGTGAGGACGGCTGGTTCACCGGCAAAGCCCCCACCTGGATCAATTCTCTCATTATCAGCGGCAACGAAGGCACCGTCCAGACCGAGGACATTTCCATCGAAGCCAAGGAGCTGTGGATCACCGTATACGAGGATCTGACCTATGATTTGGTTTACGAAGATCCCAACAAGGCCGTAGACAACATCACCGTTCACGCCATGGTGCCCGCCGACTGGTCTGCTCCCAGCTGCTGGGCCTGGTCCGCTCCCGACGGCACCAACGCCTTTGCCAACTGGCCCGGTGAGGCTCTGACTCAGGAGGGAGACTGGTACGTGCTGGAGATTCCCGGCTGGATCAACTCCATCATCATCAACGCCAACGAGGGCACCGTTCAGACCTCCGATCTGTCTGTGGAAGCGGGCAAGGATCTGTGGGTGGTGGTCACCGCCGCCGACAACGCCGTAGTTACCTATGAGGAGCCTGCCGAGGTGCCCGCTCCCGCCGAGCCCGAAGCCCCCGCTGAGGAACCTTCTGAAGCCCCCGCTGAGGAGCCCGAAGTTCCCGCCGAGCCCGAAGCTCCTGCCGCAGAGCCGGAAGCTCCCGCCCAGAAGAGCAGT
>CAZPCH010000080.1:0-6377 GCA_964585055.1 uncultured Christensenella sp.
CTCCTCAGAGGGAGGCAAGATCTGAATAAGTTTTTTCCCCAATATTTAGCTTAAAGCCAAGGAAAAGACTGTCTAATCCCTTGGCTCCCTCTGGACAACAGTCCGGTGAACTGTTGTCGAGCTGTCAGCTCGAATGCAATGAGAGATGACTGAGGGAGAGATAAGCAGCATATATTTGCTTGTATTTTATTTTCTCCCACCCTCATTCACAGGGCAGCAAGATATAGCCGACACGAAAAGAGGTCTGTTTCACTATTTCATTTCAGGCCTCTTTTTTAAGTGTTCACAGTTTATCCATTGCACCCAAAGGGGTTTGATGCTACAATTTTTATGTAAAATCAGCGGCAATCGAGGTAGAACCATGGGGTTTTTCAATTCATCGGATATAGGTCTGGATTTGGGCACGGCCAACGTGCTGGCATATGTGCGGGGCAAGGGCATTGTTTTAAGAGAGCCGGCCGTGGTGGCGGTGGAGCGGGGCAGCGGTAAGCTGGCCGCCATTGGCACGGAAGCCAAGGAGATGCTGGGGCGGGCCCCGGAGAATCTCATCGTCATGCGGCCTCTGCAGGGGGGCGTTATTGCCAGTTTCGACGCTACGGAGCGCATGCTCTCCCAGTTCTTCAATCAGGTGGTGGGCAACCGCATCTTCTTTAAGCCCCGTGTGGTCATCGCCGTCCCCAGCCGTGCTACGGAGGTGGAGAAGCGGGCGGTCATCGAAACCAGCGAAGGAGCAGGGGCCAGGTATACCTACCTCATCGAAGAGCCCATGGCCGCCGCCATCGGCGCAGGAGTGGACATTTTTTCCGGCAAGGGGAACATGGTCCTGGACATGGGAGCGGGCACCAGCGACATGGTGGTCACCTCCTTTGGAAAACTGGTGCACTCCGACTCCCTGCGGGTGGGGGGCGACAAGTTTGACGAGGCCATCGTCCGCTACTTTAAGCGCCAGCACGGCATCGTCATCGGCCTCAAGGCGGCGGAGGAGCTGAAAATCCGCTACGGCTCCGCTTACCCAAGAACCAAGGAGGACGAACTGCTTATGGACGTAAAGGGACGCTCCCTGGGTGGCGGCCTGCCCCTTGCCTTGCAGTTGGGGAGCAATGAGATTACCTATGCCTTAAGGGAGCCCCTGCGCTCCATTGTGGATCAGCTTCGGGATGCGCTGGAGCAAACGCCTCCGGAACTGTGCGGAGACATTACCGAAAACGGCATCTGCTTGACGGGGGGCAGCGCCCAGCTTTATGGGCTGGATAAGTTTATCTCCGAGCAGACCGGCGTGCCCTGCTATGTGGCGGAGGACCCCGTGTCCTGCGTGGCCATCGGCGCAGGCAAGGTGCTGGAAGATATGCGCCTGTATGAGGATGTGGTCTATGACTACCGTAGAGGGGACTATTATAGTGAATAGAGAAGAGTGAAGAGAGAAGAGCGAAAAAATAGGAGGGGCGGATAGCATCCGCCCGCTTTTGCTATTGGACGGCTAAAAAAGGAGTAAAATGAAAAAAGCGAAACTGTTTTTACTGATTCTGGGCGGGGTGCTTATGGGGGACACCCTCATCGCCGCCTACTTGTGCAATTTTAATCTGGGGGTCATTCTCCCCGGGTGTTTGGGCTTGCCTTTGTTTTTGCTGGGGCTGTTCTATGAGCGCACTTTAAAGGGCTTTGGGCGCATCCTCCGCAAGGTGCTTCTGTGGTGCTATGTTTTGGGCTGTGCCTTCCTTGTCTTTCTGGGGGGCCTCATGGTCTACGGCGTAAAGCAGGGGGAGGGGCAGGAGGCCGACGGCCTCATCGTCCTGGGCGCCGCCCTTCACGGGGATAAGGTCACCTGGGTGCTGTCCAACCGTCTGGATGCGGCCTATGAGTATTTGACGGAGTACCCTGACTGCCTGTGCGTGGTCAGCGGCGGTCAGGGCAGCGGGGAAACGAGAACCGAGGCCTCCGCCATGAAGGAGTATCTGGTGAACAAGGGCATTGCCGAGGAGCGCATCTTCACCGAGGAGAAGGCCGCAAGCACCAAGGAAAATTTCCGCTTCAGCAAGGCCATTTTGGATAAAAAGCTGGGGGAAGAGGGGCGGCTGGCCTTTGTGACCACGGATTTCCACGTCTTTCGGGCAGGGCGCACGGCGGCGAAGATGGGCATAGAGGTCTTCGGTGTGGCGGCGGAGGATGTGTGGTACATCCGCTTGAACAACTTCCTCAGGGAGTGCGTGGGCATCTGCTACTACTTCCTTCTGGGGTGGATATAAGCGTTTTTATAAGCGGTAGGAACGGAGAGACTCCGTTCCTTTTTTTGTTGGCTGGGGAGCGGCGGGTTCGCAAAGCGAACCTTTTGGCGGGGGCGCTTTGCGCCCCCAGCCAAAGAGAAGGGCTCCGCCCGTCCGCCGCCCCCGCTTCTCTCCTCCCTGTCCACTTTTATTGTACAACTCTCCCTCTCTTCTCTTTTCTCTCTTCACTTTTCTCTTCTAATGAAGCCTGTCCCCCTGCAGGTTTCTTTTCGGACATATCCACATTTTCAGGCTTATCCACACAAAGTTATCCACATTACCCACAATCTTATCCACATTTCCAGCGGAATAAGGCTTTTTTGTTGCAAAATTGTGTGGAAAAGCGGGGGGATATCTCCTTTTTCCCTCAAAACCGTTGCCCGCTCCTTCACCTCCCTCTTTGCAGGAGAAAAAAATCCTCCTGCAGGGTTGACAGAGTATCCCAACTGTGCTATCATGCATAGTACAGTTAGTACACAAGGGGAGCAGGGCGCCCTCCTCCCCGTAAAGAACAGGGAAAGGAGCCTCCCAAGAGAGGAGAGTAACCTATGTTTGACATCGATCGGTTTTCCCCCATTCCGGTATACGCCCAAATCGTGGAGCAGGTCACCCGCTTTGTGGCCTCAGGCGTACTAAAGCCCGGGGATCCGCTGCCCTCGGTGCGGGCCTTGTCCGCACGGCTGAACGTGAACCCCAACACCCTGCAAAAGGCGTATATGGAGCTGGACAGCCGGGGTCTCACCTGCGCCGTGCCGGGAAGCGGCCGCTACATCGCCCCCGACGCACGGGAGAAGCTGCTGCCCGCCAGCCAGAAGGGGCTGGAGGAGTTCAGGCGTCTTGGCCGCAGTCTCATGGAGGGCGGCGTGCCAAGGGAGACCCTGGAGCAAATTTTGACGGATATATACGAGAAAGGAGCGGCCCATGCTGAGAGCTGAGCGCATTCAAAAATCATTCGGCAGAACCACCGCCTTGGCGGAAGTGTCCTGCGCCATTCCCGAAGGGAAAATTTACGGACTGGTAGGGGCCAACGGGGCAGGTAAGAGCACCCTTCTGCGCATCTTCGCCGGCATCTATGCCCCGGATCAGGGGCAGGTAACCTTGGACGGAAAGCCCCTTTTAAAGGACCCCGCCTCCAAGGCGCGGGTGATTCTGGTGCCCGATGAGCTGTTCTTTTTGCCCCAGAGCGATCTGGTGCGCATGAGCGCCTTCTATGAGAGCGCCTATCCCCGCTTTGATAAAAACCGCTTTTCTGCCCTGTGCGAGCGGTTCAGCCTTCCTCAAAAGACCCCCATCCGCACCTTTTCCAAGGGCATGAAGCGCCAGAGCGCCATTCTTTTGGCCCTGTGCGCAAACCCCGACTATCTGCTCATGGACGAGACCTTCGACGGCCTTGACCCCGTGGTGCGCAACGAGGTGCGCTCCCTCCTCTATGAGCAGATTCTGGAGCGGAACATGAGCGCCGTCCTCTCCAGCCACTCCTTGAGGGAGCTGGAGGACACCTGCGACCAGCTCAGCCTCCTCTATAAGGGCGGTCTGGTCTTTGAAAGCGAGGTGGCCGGGCTGAAGACCAACCTCTTTAAGCTGCAGGCGGCCTTTACGGAGGACTTCGGCAAGGAAAAGTTAGCGGGACTGGACGTGGTCAACTATTCCCAGCAGGGGCGGGTGTGCAGTGCCATCGTCCGTGGGGACAGAGAACAGGCCAAAGCCCTTATGCTGGAGCGGGGCGCAGTGCTTTCCGAAATCCTGCCCTTGCGGCTGGAGGAGGTCTGCGTCTATGAAATGGAGGCCTTAGGCTATTCCTTTGAAAGGGAGGAAGAGAAAAATGCGTAAACTGTATCAGGAAAATCTTCGCCGCCTTGCCCCTGCAGGCCTGCTGCTGACCCTGTTCTTCGGCTCTTTGTCCCTGCTGTTGGGGCTGAGCCGCAGTGAAAATGTCTTTATCAACATAGAGGATATGAACTTCCTCCTCTATATCTTCCCCTATGGGGCGGGGGCGGGGCTGGCCCTTGCAGGCTTCTCCTTTTTAAATAAGCGCTCAGCCAGCGATTTATATCTGGGACTGCCCTATAAGCGCACCACCTTGTACTGGGGGGTAATGCTGAGCATCCTCACTTGGGGCGCCGTTGCTTTGGGGGTCTCCCTGCTTTTGACGGGGCTGAGCTTGCACCTGCGCAGCTGCCTCTTTCTCTGGAGCCACCTCGGCATCCTCTTTGCCTATTGGTTCATCGCCTTTGCCCTGACGGCGGGGGCCCTCGCCCTTGGCCAGTGCTTCAGCGGCCAGTGGTTCTTCGGCCTCTCCTGGGGACTGGTACTGCTGTTCATGGGGCGGTACATCCTCTTTATCGGCGTACTGTATATGGATGAGCTTCTCCCCGGCATGGTGGTGTGGGGCTACGGCGGGATTTTGAACCCGGGCATCCAATTTACCACGGGGATTCTCTCCGGCATCATGAACATGTTTACGGGGATGGGCTTAACGGAGGGCTTCTTTAACCTTGGGGGCTATGTCTACAGCTTCCTTTTGTCCCTTGTATACATGGCCTTAGGCACCCTGGCCTTCTGCAAGCGCAGGGGAGAGCTTTCCGGCTCCGCCGCTTCGGGGCTAAAGATGCAGCACCTGCTCAGCATCCTCACGGGCTTTGTGCCCACTTTGCTGGGAGTGTGGCTGGCCTTTGATTTAAAGTATGTGAGCACGGTGGTAACGATTATCTGCCTGCTGGGCTTTTTGACCTTCCTTGCCTATGAGCTCATCGCCTCCCGCAGTGTGAAAAAGACCTTCAAGGCCGTGGGCTGGTACGCCGTCTCTCTGGCCGCCGCCGTGGTGTACATGGGGGGCATGCATCTGGGGGCAACGCTGTACGAAAAGGCCATCCCCACCAGGGGGGAGGAGATTGCCTCCGTAGTCTTTACGGAGGTGCCGGGACTGGCGGAGGACGGGCTCACTTCCAGCCAGGAGGCCCGCATCAGTGAGATTCAGCTTACGGACAGCCGTATTCTAAACCTGACGGCGGAGGGCATTAAAGCCTGCACGGAGGATGCCTTCTACAGAAACTACAGCTACACCGTCAGAACCCGGGTGCGCTTGAAAAACGGCATGACCATGTACCTTAGATGCATGGTCAGCGAGGAATTGAATGCCCTTCTTAAGGAGCAGGAAGCCTATAGGGAGGTCATCTCTTCCAAGGGGCAGGACGTGCTGGGGGTGCGCCTGTGGAACGACGGGCTGGATCCCTCCATGCAGGAAACGTACATGGCCCTTTATGAAAAGATGGCAGAGGAGGAGGCACTCAATCCCTTTGACGATCAGGATATGCCCATGATCCCCCTGCAGGTGTATGTAAAGGAAGGCCTGCAGGTCTATGAGGATCGGGTGTACCTCCACCGTGCCCAGTCCCCCGAGGCTGCCAAGATGCTGGTGGACATCTGCCACACGGAAAAAGCGCTGGCGTACTGGCAAAACGAGGACGTTCGCTTTGACAGCCTCCTTGTGCAGGATCAAAGCCCCAACAACGGACTCACCGTGGACGTGTACTCTGCTTATCCCGAGGATACGGTGAAGGCCGAGACCCTTTTGAGCCTCCTTCGCCAGATGCCTCTGGCAACAGGCACGGAGGAGCGCATCCTGCGGGTAAAGGCTCAGGGCTATATTGCGGAAGGAAACAGCGGACAAAGCGGCTACAGCGTCTATGGCGCCGACGGCATGAGCTTCCCCCTGTTCCTGGCTCCCACGGAGGAGCAGTATGAGCAGTATGTGGAGTTTTTGAGAAAAGCCGGGTACTATGAGGAAAGCTACCAAGACGCCGTGGAGTATGCCGGGGACAACACCCGCTATTACTAAACCGCGGCGGCTTGCTGGCGGCAGGAAATTTTGCGCCTTGCTCAAGTGAAATCGCCTGCGGCGGTGAAATATGGCTTTGCCATGTGAAATATTGCTATGCAATGTGAAATCTGCCTTTCAGGCAGGTTTAGGAAGGGACGGCTCGCCGTCCCTATTATCTTCTTATCCCCTCAGTCTTGCTTCGCTTACGCTACGCAATCCAGCTCCCCTTACCCAATAAGGGGAGCCATGCGCTATAAGGGGCTTGCTCTGCTAAAAGCGAAAGTGGGGAAAAGCCT
>CAZPCH010000081.1:0-2459 GCA_964585055.1 uncultured Christensenella sp.
AAAGCAAACACAAGCCTCTTTACCCCGCATGGCTCCCCTTGATGTGCAAGGGGAGCTGTCGCCGAAGGTGACTGAGGGGATAAGAAGAACCTGCTTTCTCCCCCGTTTTACTCCGTTGACGCTTCGCAATTCCCCTTGAACATCAAGGCGAGGCTTCCGTAGTGCGCAATTCCCTTCACAACACATGGCTCCCTGCAAGGGGAGCCATGTCTAAAGTCTATGATTGAACGCCTTGGGGGTTCTCTTTTATTCCCTTAGTCCAAAAGTTTGGGGGCGGCGGGGTCGCTGACGTCCGCCGTCACGCCGTCTCCTTCTTCAAAGAACAGGCGCAGTTCGCTTCCCTCCAGCTCCATGTCCGTGCAGAGCACGCCTGTTTTCTCCGTCAGCTCCAAGGTGCCTAAGAGCCCCTCGGCGCCGCAGATTTCCAACACCCCCCGCTCCTCAATGAAGCGGTACAGCCTTTCCTCTGCGGCCAGCACCAGCATGGTCTCTCTGTCCTCAAAGTACAGGCAGATGACCTCTCCCTCAATCTCCATCCCCGTACAGCGGTACCCCGCCGCCTCGGGAAGTTCCATAAACAGTCCCGCAGTCCCCATATAGACCCGCAGAAGACTGCTTTCCGCCTCAAACCTGCACTCCAAGCCGTCGCTGATGGCGGCAATCTCTCCGAACTCCTCCGGCTTTGCAGGCACTCCGCCGTCATAATCTGGTTCCCCGTTCTCCTCCGGTTCGGCGGTCTCCACCACCTCCTCGGTTTCATCGGCGCTCCCTGCTACGGCCATGGTGGATTCGCTCTTGTAATCCGCCATATCGTTTCCTGCCATGGGGGCGGCTTCGGCGGCGGCGGTATCTGCGGCGGCGGCTTCAAACTGCATGCTCTTTGCGCCGCTCAACAGCCGTCCTCCGAAGAATAGCCCCAAGGCCAGCACCACCACGGCGCAAGCGGCCACGGTGCTCCATTGCAGGTAGGGAGCCGGGCGGCGCTTTCTCTGCATCTCCTCCAGCAGTCCCTCTCGGGGATGGATGCTGTCGTTGGCCTGTCTGTATTTCTCCTCAAACATCCCAGTCCCCTCCTTTCAGTGCTTCCTTCAGGCGCAGTCTCGCCCGCCGCAAATGGGATTTTACCGTGGATTCCGGGCACTGCATGAGCGTGGCGATGTCCGCCACCCCATAGCCCTCGTAGTAAAAGAGGTGGATGGCAATGCGCTGTTTTTCGGGAAGATGCAATACCTGCTCATACACCGCCGACACCTCCGGCTCCGTCCCTGCAGGGAGAAGCTCCAAGGCGCTTTCATCCGTGCGGTGGCGGACAAAGGCGCTGGTAAGCAGGGTCTTGCTGCTGTTGATGGCAGCCCGAATAAGCCACGCCTTTTGATGCTCCCGGCTTTCAAAGGCCGGGGCACGGCGCAGGCAGCGGAAAAACACGTCCTGCAAAACGTCCTCAGCATCCGCCCGGTTGCGGGTGCGCTGAAGAGCCAGCCGGTATATCATGTCCCCGTAGGCCTCATACAAGGCCTCCAGACTCAATGGCACCGCTTCCGGCGGCGCCGCCGTCCTCACTTCCACGAAAAAAGAATCCTTTCTGTCCTCAATACCCTGCAGGGTCGAAAAAGGTTGCAGGGTATTTTGTTTTTTATCCTTCCTTAATCAGCGCCTCGATCTCCTTAATGAGGTCGATGTTATTGCGCCCGGTCTTGACGATGTCGTTGTAGGACACGGTCTTCTCCGGTTGATACCAGTCATACTGAGAGAAGTAGGTGTAGTAACTGCTGGTGTCCTTGAACTTGTGGCCGCTGCGGGCATAGATCTCGTTGCGGGCATAGCCCAAAAGCTGCAGCAGGGTGAATTCCTCGTCGGCGGGAATGCTCCACAGATCCCCGTAGGTCAGCTTCTCCTCCAGACTGTTGTCAAAAACCAGCCCCTCCTGGGTGAAGGAGTCGGTGTGGGCATTCTCGGGGAAGACCATGGAGCCCCCTGTCAGGGTGTAGATGCTGTAGAGGCTCTTGGAGAAGGCGCTGTTGGACTTTGCCTTGGAGGAGGAGGTGTAACTGGTCAAATATACATCCTTATAGGTGATGTCCGTGTCCTCACCGAAGTTAAAGACCTCCGCCCGCAAATACTCCGTGCCCTCCGTGGTCTTAATGGTGTACACCACGGCAAAGCAGTTGCCGTACTCCGCCGAAGCATTTTTCCCCACCATAAAGTAGTTGTAGCTCACCTGACTGCTCTTGAAGCTGTCCCCGTAGTATTTCTCCTTGGCGGTTTTGATGGCCTTGCGCAGGGCGGTCTGATTATAGCCGTAAAGGTTGGTCAAGGAGTCCTCCCGGCTCTCCAGCAGCTTAGGCTCTCCCGCCGTAGCTTTGGGGGTGGAAGAAGGCGTAGGCGTGGGGGCAGAGGTGGCCGCAGGCGTGGGGCTGGGGGTGGGCGTGGGCTCTATGGACGGGGCGGGGGTGTCGGGC
>CAZPCH010000081.1:2559-6332 GCA_964585055.1 uncultured Christensenella sp.
GTCCAGACCCACACGGTGTCCCGAAGCTCCACGTTATAGGCGCTGAACCGCTCCACCACGTCGGAAAGGGTGCTGGTGGTCTCCACCTTGTAGCCCCCCTCAACCTCGGTTACATAGAAGCCAAGGCTCATGACCGCCTCGTAGCCCCTGTGGTTTTTCAGCTCCTCCTCGTTTTCGGGAAGCACCCAGCGGCAGGCCTTCAAAAGCCGCTCCTTATCCACCGTAAGCAGGTACTCCCCCTCCAAATTCTTGCCGCAGAGCACATAGCCCTGAAGGCTTATCTTTCTGGGACTGCTCAAGGTCTTCTGGTAGGCCGCCGCCATGTCCCCTTCCGTCCATGTCCACTGGGTGTTCCGCAGAACCAGCCCGCCCTTTTTCAGGGCTTTGGCGGGGTCGGAGCTTAGGGTGCTCCCCGTGGCAATGCGGTAGCCGCCCTCCTCCTGCTCCAGCAAAAAGGCCAGAGAGTACAGGGCCTGTATGTCCGGGTACCGCTCCAAATCCAGCTCCGTGGTCTGGGGGTCGGGGAGATGAAAGTCCCGAATGATGCCCTCCACGTCCACAAGGGCGGTGTAGCGGCCCTCTTCGTCCTTATCGATGATGGCGTATTGGCGCATGTTCACTTCCCGCAAATTGCCTCCGGACTGGAAGTAGTACATGCAGATCAGAATTCCCGCCATGCACACCGCCATGCTCAAAAGCACCGCCGCCAGCTTCAAAATCATGCGCCGGGTCTCGTTCTTCCTCATGGGCGCTCCTTACAGCTTCTTGCCGCACTGAGGGCAGAAGGCGCTGTTGGCGCTGACCTTTTTCCCGCAGTAAATGCAGTGGACGAACCCTTCCTCCACGGGCTTGGGGGCGGGCTTGCTCTCACCCTGAGGCTCGGGCTTTACTTCAGGCTTTACTTCGGGCTTTACTTCAGGCTTAGAAGCGGGCTGAGGGGCAGGCTTTGCAAAGGTAATCTTCTCCGCCTCCGCTTCCTCCTCCTGCAAAATGTCCTCCAGCTCCCGCTGAGGGGCATGGACGGGGCGGCGGTATCCCTCCCGCTTCACGGCAGGACGCTTGGGGGCGGGTTCTTCCTCCTCCTCTTCCTCGTCCTCCTCGGGCAAAGGCTCCTCCTCATCGTCCATAAAGCCGCTTTCCTCGCTGGTGGAGGCAATGGCCACGCTTAAGATCACGGTGATGAGCAAAAAGGCCCCGCCCATGACTAGGGCGATGATAAAGGTCTGATCAAAGCCCTGATAGATGGTGCGCTGGACAAAGGCGGCATCCTGACGGACGCTGATCCAGGCTGTCAAGCTGTAGGCCAAAAGCACGCCTGCCAAGGTGGCCAATACGGTGCGAACTGTCTTCATTTCTAATACCTCCGAATTACTTCTCTATTAAGGATTGTATCTCCCGCAGCAGGCGGACATTCGCTTTTTCCGCCTCCGACAGGGTGACTTCGCTTTCTGCATACACCCCTTCATACCAGCCGTAGGCGGTGAAGTGGCGGTAAAACTCCCGCTCCGTGCTCTCGTCAAAGCGCACCTGATGGCGGGCATAGATCTCCTTGCGGGCATAGCGCAAAAGATTGGCAAGGGAGTGGGCGTCCCCGGCGGTAAGCTGCCAGATGCTGTCCTCGTCCAGTACGTCATAGGTGGGGGACCAATACTGCCCGTTGGCCAAGCGGTAGCTGGTGCCCTTGCCGTAGAAGCGGACAAAGCCGTTCTGGTCAAAGAGCTCCCGCCCCCCATGCACCATGCCACCGCCGTAAAGCACCGTGCAGGTACAGCCCTCCTGCACATAGCCCTGCAAATCCTCCGCCGCCTTTAGGCTCTCCGCCGTAGTGACGGTGCTTTTGCGGAAGGTGACCCCCTTTTCGGCGCTGTAGCTTAGATCCTGCACCTCTACAATCAGATACAGGCTCTTCTCCCCTTCCTTCTCCTTCATGGCGTACACCGCCCGGTAGCAGTTCTTCAGCCTCCCCCCCTGAGGGAAGACCGCAAAGCTCACCTGGGTTTTCTCCGCCGTATACTCCGTGTCAAAGCGGCTTGCCCCCGTTTGATCCCGCCGCCTCTGCACCTCTTCGCACACCGCCCGCAGGTTGTACCCGCGGCCGTACTCATCCAGCAGGGAGGTAAGATACCCCTCCCCTATGACCTGGGGAGCTTCCGGCAGGATGTTGGAAAAGAGGAAGGCCTCCTCCGGCTCAGGCGCCACGTAGGCGGGGGTCTCCATGTTGTAAATCAGAGGGGACAGCACAATGCCGTACTCCCGCAGTACCTCCATGTTCCCTGCAAGGGACACCTCCATATAGGTGCCGTCGGCGCCGTAGGCAAGGGAGAGCCGCAGGTTCTCCAAGGCTTCAATGTCCGGGTACAAAGCCACGTCCGTGCCCTTGCCCCGCAGATCCGGCAGATGCAGATCCTCCAGCATGGCGGACAAATTTAGGCTGGCGCCTACGGCCCCGTCCTCCAGACGGTACAAGGTTGTATACGTTTCCGGGTTCAAAGTGGTCACCCGCCGTCCAACTTCCCAATACAGCACGCACACCAGCAAAGCCAAGGCCCCCACAATCAAAGAGCAGCCCCAAGCCGTACTTCGTATTTGGGCGGGGGTTCGCTTTTCCTGCCCCGTCTCTTTCCTTTCCTCGCTTCCCATTTCGGTCTTGCCCGTTTCCGCTTACTTTTTTATGAGCTCTGCGCCGCACCTTGCACAGAACCGCCCCGCCTTTTTGGGCGTATCCCCGCAGGCAGGACAGCGGAAGGCGGGCTGCGCCTCCCACTTTTGCCCGCAGTGCTTGCAAAAAATGTCCTCTTTGCCAAGAGCCTTGCCGCACTTCCCGCACACCCGAATATCGGAAAGGGCCTGCTCCTTGCTCTCAATATATACCAGCAGCAGACGGATATCCGTGTCCTCTTTGTCCATGGCGCCCAGCTTCCGACACCGCCGCCCCAGCTTTTCGTAAGCGGCGGACAGCTCCCCCTTCAGCTTCTCCAGCCTCTTCTGGGCCGCATCCCCTGCATCCATGACCATACCCGTCTCCCCCTTTATACAGATACTTTTATTGTATACCCTTTCCCGCTTCCATTTCAATACAAAAGGAGGGCCTCCCCCGCCCTTCCCGCAATTGTTTGGTTTTCGTTCATAATTTCCCCCGCACTTCCGCCCCCTGCGGAATAATGATAAGATAAAAGGGACGCAAAGCGCAAATTTCACTGCCGCAGGCAAAAGGGAATTAGCCGAGAGGATAAACAAAACGTGCTTCTCTCATCCCCACCGTCTTGCTTCGCAATCCACCTCCCCTTGTTCACCAAGGGGAGGCTTGCGCAATAAGAAGCTTTCCCTTTCCTTAGCTTTTAGGCATGCAAGCCCCTTACACCGCAAGGCTCCCCTTAATGTTTAACGGGGAATTGCGAAGCAATTCGCCCCGACCCCGAAGGGGACAAAACCCACCTGTGATGGGTTTTGAGGGGCTGTATTGTGAGCGTAGCGAGCAAGACTGAGGGGATGAGAAAAGAGTTTTAAGACCTCTCAGTCTGCTCCGCAGACAGCTCTCCTTAAAAGGAGAGCCAAGGCATTTTTCAAGTCTTTTCAATGCTGAAAGCTGAGTACGGCGAAAGGTGCTTGCAACGCATGGCTCCCCTTGATGTTCAAGGGGAGCTGTCTGCGGAGCAGACTGAGGGGATAAGCAAATAGCAGGGACGCAAGGCGTCCCATCCGCAACCTGCCTGAAAGGCAGATTTCACATGGCGAAGCCATATTTCACCGCCGAAGGCGATTTCACCCGTCGA
>CAZPCH010000082.1:0-6326 GCA_964585055.1 uncultured Christensenella sp.
GCTAACCCTTGGGTGGGGCGCGCCCCGCTCCCCGCGAAAGCGACCGGCTCCGCCGTTCCGCCGCCCCCAGCCCCTCGTCCTATGGCCATTCTTTCGTTCTCACGGCCTTGCTTTGGAGAGGTTGACAGGCAGGAGGGAATCATAGTATAGTTTTCCCAATTCGGTCAAAGGGAGAGGCGCAAAGGTGGAGGCAGGAAGAGGACGGAAAACAAAAGCCATGGCGGCGACGGCGGTGGTGACGGCGGCTTTGTGCGTGCTGGGGCCCGGGGCGGTGCCCATTGGCCCTGTGCCGGTGACGCTGGCGACTTTGCTTCTATACCTGTCCGTATATGTGCTGGACTTGCCCCAAGCCCTTTGGGCCGCGGCGCTGTATCTTTTGCTGGGAGCCTGCGGCTTGCCCGTGTTCTCAGGCTATCAGGGCGGGCCGGGATGCTTTGCGGGGGCTACAGGCGGTTTTCTGGCAGGATATCCCCTGCTGGTGTTGTGCAGCGGTTTGGGCGTGCGGCGGGGGAGTCTAAAAGCCTCCCTGCTAGGCATGGGACTGGGCACGCTCATGCTGTATGCCTTGGGGGTGCTGTGGTTAAGTCATACGGCGGGACTTCCCCTTTGGACGGCGGCGGTTCAGGGGATGCTGCCCTTTCTCCCCGGGGATATGGGGAAGATGGGGGCGGCTTTGTGGCTGGGGCCCCGCATACGGAAGGCTCTGAAAAAACGGTTTTAAACGGAATTCGGCAAGAAAATAGATAAAAGACGGAAAAACTATAAATGTTAATAAAGATTTGACGTTTCTGTTACATAAATGGGGTGCAAAAAGTGTTTTTTTCTGCTACTATAAAGGAAATCCAAGAGAGAAGAGGTAATGAGCATGCACAAAAAGATTTCCTTGATTCTGGCAGTTTTGCTGCTGGCGGCGGCTCTGCCTATGGCGGTGCTGGCCTCTGAGGCAGAAACTCCCGCACCTGTAGTAACGGATGGGCCCAACACCCCTAAGCCGGTGGAGACGCCCAAGCCCACGGACGCACCCAGCACCAAACCCACCGATACCCCTGCCCCCGACGGGCTTCCCGTAGTCACCAAAGACCCCAAGGATGAGACCGTGGAGGAGGGGGGACGAGCCCCCTTTACCGCCCGTGCTAAGGATGACACGGGGCGCACCTGGTATTTTATCAGCCCCGACGGCAAGGAGATTCTCACCGTTAAGGAAGCCAAGACCCGTTTCAAGGGCATTTCCGTTACCGGTGAGCACGAGGAGAAGCTGGTCATCAAAAAGGTGACCAAGGAGATGAACGGCTGGCGGGTGCTGTGCAACTTCTATAATAAGAAGGGCAACGTGGACTCTGCCATGGCCACCATCTATGTGAAGGCCAAGGCCACCCCCACCCCCAAAGTGACGCCTACCTCCGCACCTGCAGGCCTGCCGGTGATTACCAAGAATCCCACCAAGGAGACCGTCACCGAAGGGGGCCGCTGCTCCTTTGTGGCACGGGCGGACAATGCGGATGCCTACGACTGGTTCTTCACCAAGGGCAGCAAGACCTACACCGTGGCTGAGGCCTTGAAAAAGTTTAAGGGACTGAAGGTTTCAGGGGCAGAGACGGAAAAGCTGACTCTGCGGAAAATTCCTCTGGAACTGGACGGCTGGAAGGTCTACTGCGTATTCACCAATGAAAAGGGAGAGATCTGGTCTAAGACCGCTCTGATTACGGTGAAGGAGGCGGAAGAAGAGCCTACGGCCAAGCCCACCGATAAGCCTACCGCCAAACCCACCGACCCCCCTGCGGCATCGGCGGACCCCACCAATGCGCCCACTCCCGCTTCCGAGAGCCCGGCGCCTTCCGATGTGCCCGTATCCCCCGAAGGCGGTTCCGTAGAGACGCCTCCCACGGAGGCATCCACTCCGGTGCCTACGGATACGCCTGAGCCCGAAGTGCCTGCCGATGTTCCCGAAAGCCCTGCTGCGGAACCTGAGGAAGAGGGCACCAACGGCGTGCTGGTAGGGGCTCTCATCGCCTTGGGCGTACTGCTTATTGCAGGCGGCGCCGGTACGGCGGTCATCCTCTCCAAGCAGAACCGGAGCATCATGGACATGGACGATGAGGAGTAAGCACCTTGTATAAAAGGAAAGGACGGAATTTTCCGTCCTTTTTTTCGTAGGCGGGGGCGGGGGAAGGGCTGCCTGCAGCAGCCCCGGCGTCTTCGACGTCGGTGAACGGCTCCGCCGTTCCTTCCCCCGCCCCGCCGCTTCCGCACGGCTCATAAAAAAACGACACATTTTTTTTACAAATACAGGGGAAAGGTCTTGAATCTCTTTACAAAATGTACTAAAATAAATTTGTATATTTTCGCACAATGCAATGGCATGCAAGGCCTATGCAGAGACGAAAGAATAAACAGAGAAGGGAGTAATTCAATGAAAACAACATTGAAAAGAGTTTTGGCTTTCATGTTTGCTTTCGCTATGGTAGTTTCACTGCTGCCTGCCTCCATTTTGGCAGACGAAAATGCGGAACCCCCCGTAGTCGATGAGACCGTGAATGTGGAAACTCCCGCAGAAGTTCCCGAAGAGACTCCTGCACCCGAACCTGCCGTAGAAGAACAGAAAATCGTCATCGGCGGACCCATCGAGGTTCCCAGCGAGCCCATTGAGGTCCCCGGCGATGAAATCGCACTTCCCGGCATCGGCGGCGACGGCTCCAACGCCATCGTTCGTCCCACCGCCACCCCCGGCACCGGCCATAAGATTACCTTCCATGGCAACGGCGGCCAGATTACCAACACCCAGAAGGCGTACACCTCCAAGAATGCCTATGAGCCCGACGAGGTGGTGAGCATTTCTGAAGCTTTGGGCGGGAAAAAGTTTACCCATCCCCTCAGCGCCGATTACTCCACCAACTACCGTTTTGCCGGCTGGAACACCAAGGCAGACGGCTCCGGTACGGCCTATGAAAGCACCGGCACGCTGGTGATGCCCGCAACCGCATTGGATCTGTATGCCCAGTGGGAAGAGTATGAGTGGATTCACTGGAACGTCCGCATGGGCGAGGGCGGTGCTCAGATTGAGTACGCTTTCGGCACCGTACAGAGCTTTAAGGCTTACTGCGGCAACCAGGGCAATCAGGCCGGCATGGTGCCCGCCGCTTACTACAGCCCCGTCAAGGCCGTGCCTCAGGAAGGCTACAAGTTCCTTGGCTGGTACTACGGCGATGCCCTGATTACCGACGGTTCTCTGACCATTCAGGTATTCCGCAATCTGCCCAAGCTGACCATGGAGACCTCCGGCGCCGTGCTGGAAGCCCGCTTTGAGGCTCTCATCAAGGTTGTATACACCGACGGCGTAGGCGGTGTTGCCTTTGCGGATCAGGTGTATTATGTAGAAAAGGACGACCCCACTCCTGCCTTTGAAGGCACTCCCGAGCGGAACAACTGCACCTTTGCAGGCTGGCTGCCCGAAGTAGCCGAGACCGTTACCGAGGACGTGACCTATGTGGCACAGTGGGAAGTAGCGGAACCCGAAGATCCCAAGTACAACACTCCCGACGAGCTGTTTAAAATTGCCTGCACCAGCGATGCAAGCCATCCCGAGCAGGCCTGGAACTGGTTCGGCTCCCATGTGGTGTACAACAAGGACAAGGCTTGGAACGAAGCCCGGGGTCTGTGGACGGCTACCGCCAAGGTCAATCTGTCCCAGTTCCTCTATCAGTATCAGAAGGCCACCGGCCGCAAGCACTATTGCACGGATGCTTCCGGCAAGAACGTGAGCAGTGTCAACATCCCCCTCATCTGGAATCCCGATCAGGGTCTGTGGCTGCCCGACGGCATGACCACCATTGAGATTTGGTGCTACACTCAGCCCGCCGCTCCCACCAGCGCCGCCAAGCTCTCCAAGGGCAACGGCATTTGGGTACGGGATACGGACGATACCAAGAATTATACCAAGTACACCGGCAAGAAGCTGCTGGAAGGCACCTACTCCTTCGGTGAAATGACCAAGGACGAGGACGGCAACTTCTGGTGCACTCTGACCGTTACCGATCTGCAGCCCTATGTGGATGCGTTCAACACCAAGTACAATGCGGACGGCTCCAAGGCTCCCTACATCATCGATGCAGACAGCACCACGGCCACCTTCAGCTACATTCTCAAGTACACCGGCAGCACCACGGACTATAAGCAGGACGGTTCCGGCTGGGCCATTGACGACAGCAGCTTTGCCAACAACACCGAGAAGCTCAACGGCAAGACCCTGTGGGTATACTCCCGCTACAAGGTAACCTACACCGACGGCGTGGAAGGCGAAGAAATCTTTGCCGATCAGGTCTACATGGTTCCCGCCGGGGAAGCTACTCCCGCCTTTGACGGCACCCCCACTCGGACGAACTGGGATTTCAAGGGTTGGAATCCTGAAGTATCCGACGAAGTAACCGGCAACGTGACCTATGTGGCTCAGTGGGAAAAGTCCACCAAGAACAAGCCCGCCGCCAGCAAGAACATCAAGAAGGCCGACGCTGATAAGATGATGATCCGCGCCTATGCCAAGGGCACCAGCGCAGTCAGCACCGGCGGCGAGGATTGGAGCTGCTCTCCCAGCGTCAGAGCCAAGGGTGTTTCCTACACCATCGGAAGCATTCAGGGCAACGATGTGGACGGCTACACCACCACCGTCACCTTCCACTTTAAGTCCGGAGACGCTTTTGAGTCCGCTGCCCGCACCGTATTCAACAGCGACACCTACAAGACTTGGCATCCCGCTTGGCAGGGCAACTGGAGCTACAGCTTTGATGAAAGCCGTCCCGCCGACCAGACCCTGACCCTGTACTGGGTAACCAGCGTCAACGCCGTTACCGGCAAAGTCACCGGCAAGTGGTGCATTCTCAATGCAGCCGGCACCGGGTATGTACCCAACATCACCACCGCTGTGGCCACCGTCATTCAGGTAAATCTGAGCCTCAGCCGCACCGTAACCTACACCGACGGCGTAGAGGATGCGGAAATCTTTGCAGACCAGAGCTACACCGTCAGCAACGGCGCCGCTACCCCCGCTTTTGAGGGCACTCCCCAGCGGGAAGGCTACCGCTTTGACGGCTGGACGCCTGCCTTGGCCGAGAAGGTCTATGCAGACGCCGTATACACCGCCAAGTGGGTCAAGACCTACACCGTAACCTACAGCGACGGCAAGGGCGGCATCCTCTTTGCCGATGAAGTACACGTAGTGGACGAAGGCGCCGCTACCCCCGCCTTTGAAGGCTCCACCGAATATGCCGGCTGGATCTTCAAGAACTGGAAGCCCACCGTGGCCGCCAAGGTCAACGCTGACGCTACCTATGTGGCTCAGTGGAAGCAGGGCCCCTCCAACATCCTGCGCCTCAACGGCAACGGCGGTCTGAAGAACGGCTACCCCACTTCCGACACTTACTGGAACAGCGACGCCGCCATCCTCCGCTCCACCGGCAGTGAGTTCAGCTATCCCGGCCATGTGTTCGCAGGCTGGAATACCGAGCAGGACGGCACCGGCATCACCTACAAGCGGGGCGATTCCATCCCCTTCCAGGTAGCGCATAACGGCGAAGTCGTAGTGCTCTACGCTCAGTGGGAAGCCATCCCCGTAACCGTCACCTATACCGATGGCGTAGGCGGCGCGGCCTTTAAGGATCAGGTCTTCACCGTGGCTTACGGCGATGCAGTACCCGCCTTTGACGGCACTCCCTCCCGCAAGGGCTACAAGTTCCTTGGCTGGGATGTAACGGAGATTCCCGAAGCCGTGACCGAGGACATCACCTTCACCGCTCAGTGGAAGGTGATCAACGACAGCGACGTACCCAAGACCGGCGACAGCGACCGCATCCTGCGTCCCGCCGTGCTCATGGGCGCCCTGCTGCTGATGGGTGCCGGCGTGGCCATGACCGTGGTCACCAAGCGCCGCAAGCAGGAAAACTAAGCTGAAATAAGCGAAACGCAACAGGGAGGCGGGGGAGACAGCTCCTCCGCCTTCTGCATACGCAATGAAGAAAAAGGACAAGACCATGACCGAAAAAACGAACCAATCCAAAGCCAAATCCCCTTTGCCCATAAAAATTGCCGTTGGCCTGTGCTTTGTGCTGGGCATTGGTCTGCTGGTGTGGTATCTGGTCATGGAGGGGGAAAAGCGGCAGGAAGCTCAGGTGCAGGAATCTTTGAAGGATCTGTATTATACCGCCCATGCCCCCGAAGAATCGCCTACGCCGACGCCCCAACCCACCGACTCTCCAAAAGAGGAGGCGGGGGAGCCGACCTCTGAGCCGACCGCCACCCCCAAGGTTATGGCGGAGCGGTTTGCTTCTTTGTATGAG
>CAZPCH010000083.1:0-6323 GCA_964585055.1 uncultured Christensenella sp.
GGGGCCAAAACCCACCGGTGATGGGTTTTGAGGGGCTGGCTTGTGACTGAAGCAATAGCGGAAGGAACAAGACTGAGGGGATGAGAGGGGAAGCAGGTTGACTTCCTCTCTAGAGAGAAAAAATATTTTTTTGCGGACAATCCGAGGGATAATAATCCCTCTCAATTCAAAAAGAAGGAGAGAATGAGATGAAACGTGCAGTTTCGCTGGTATTGCTGGCTGTATTGCTTCTATCCTGTATGGCCTGTCAACCAACGCCGGAGGAGGAGATTGTAAACAATCGGGCAGACGGAGCCTTGGCAAAGGCCATCGATGCGGAACCGGCGGAAGCTTACACACTGGAAGCGCCGAAACGGTGGGAAGAAACCTTTGAGGTGCGGGAGCAGCCGGTTAAAATCGATGCGGAGGTGCTGGTGCCGGATGTGGATACTTACCCCGTAGTTACTATTACGGAAAGAAAGCTGACGGATGCGGATGCGGCTGACTTTTTCAAAGCCCTCTTTGGGGAGCAGGTGGAGGTGCGTCAGCAGCTGCGCAGCTATAATGAATTGCTGGAAGACTTGGTTCTGGCAGAGCGCGGAAAATACAGAGGCGAGAATGAAGATACAGGAGAAATCATCTTTGAAAGAGATGAAGAGACTATAGCTGAACTGCAAAAGCAACTGGCTGAAACGCCCGTGGAAGACACGTATGAGGTCATGGGCAAAACCTTCCCCATGGGGGAGGAGCGTGCTTTGCGGGATGCAGACGGAAATGTATGGTATGGGCTTTATAGCGACGGACTTGTAACAGTATCAGATACCCGGGGCGGTCTGATTCAGCTGGAAAGCTGGGTATTGCAGGGCGATGCCACGCCGGGGGAGGAATCTCATGCACTGGAAAACATTCAGATTAATCAGGAGGAGGCCATTGCAATAGCCGATGCATGGATAGCAAAGCTGGGTTTTGGGGAGTTTTCTCTGGGGCTGTGCGACAGAGCAAGAATGGTGGAAGGTGGTGCATCTGATGGCATAGTAGGGGAAGGATATTACCTTACCTATGTCCGGGATATTGGGGGCACTGTGCCATTTTTCTATGACTATTACACAACGGCTGAAGGTTTAAAGCTGGAAAAGGGGGAGGACAACTATGCCCCGGGCTGGCAGCAGGAGCATATTGAGATTTTTGTAACGGAAAAGGGGATGCAGTGCATTTCCTGGGGGGATCAGAAGGAAGTGGTAGAGACTGCCAACAAGAATGTACAGCTTCTATCCTTTGAGGAGATTCAGAACTGCGTCCGCAACATAATTTCCTACAGCCTGACCCCCGGCTGGTTCGCCGGAATGGACGATGCCCTTTTGATTACCAAGATGGTGCTGACCACCTCCATTCAGCGGGTAGCGGATCAGGGGGAGGAGGCGTACATGGCGCCTACCTGGGCGATCCTCATGACTACGGAGAACAATGAGGCGCACCACATTGACACGGGGGTGCTGTTAATCAGCGCCATAGACGGCAGCATTGTGTGGCGGTGGTAAAAGGATTGGGGGCGGCGGGTTCGCAAAGCGAACCCTTGGTCATATGGGGGAACATACTGTTCCCCCATATGACCAAGAGAAAGGCTCTGCCTTTCCGCCGCCCCCCTCTGCCGCATTTTTCCTCCTCTGCCCCTTCGGCTTTGGACAAGTTTCATAAATCCTTTATCTTTCTACCTTGGGTTCACATTCTGTTCATATTTATATAGGATACTGTACACAACAAAATTCCCAAGAGGATGAGAGAAGAGAAATGAAGGAACGTATTCGTCGCTTTATGATGGGGCGCTACGGCGTGGACGCCTTTGGACGCTTTTTAAACGGTGCCGGTATGGTGCTGATTCTGCTGAGCTTGGTGTTGTCCATGTTCAAGGCCACCTATTTGGTGGGAACCATACTTATGTTTGGGGCCTGGTTCTGCATGATCTGGACGCTGGTGCGTGCTTTTTCCAAAAACCACAGCCGCCGATACGCAGAGAACAACTGGTATTTGCGGAAAAAAGCCCGGGTTACTAACTGGTGGAACGCCCGCAAAAACCGCTTTGCCCAGCGCAAGACCCATTGCTTCTTCCGCTGTCCCCAGTGCTCCGTCACCACCCGTGTGCCAAGGGGCAAGGGCAAGGTGCGCATTACCTGCCCAAGGTGCGGAAACGTATTTGTCCGCAAAAGCTGATTCTTCAGGCTCTCCCAAAAACGGGAGGGCTTTTTTTATGAAAGGGGTTGACAAAGATTGCTTATTGTATTAAGATACTAATACAATAAGACGAACGGAGGTCGTACATGAGCTGGACACTGGATGAAAGCCGACCCATTTGGATACAGCTTTGCCAGCAGATAGAGGACAGAGTGCTGACGGGAGAGTATCCCCCGGGCAGCCGCCTGCCCTCGGTGCGGGAGCTTGCAGGGGAGGCAGGGGTGAACCCCAATACCATGCAGAGAGCCTTGGCCGCTTTGGAAGAGAAGGGTCTGCTGGTCACCAACCGAACCGCAGGGCGCACCGTTACCGGGGCTCAGGAGAAGGTGGAGGAACTGCGGCGGCAGCACGCCTTGGAGACTACGGAGCAGTATATGCAACGCATGCGGCGCCTTGGCTACGGCAAAGAGGAAACCATACGCTTTATAGAAGAAAGGGAAGAGTAAATATGGAGGAAAGAAAAGTAATCGTATGCCGGGGGCTGAAAAAGTCCTACGGCAGAAAAGCAGCCCTGAAGGGCATCGATTTGGAACTGGGCGCAGGGCGCATCATCGGCCTGCTGGGCCCCAACGGCAGCGGCAAAACCACTTTGATTAAGCTCCTTTGCGGCCTTCTGCACCCCACCGCAGGAGAGGTGCGCATTGGGGGATACAAGCCGGGCCCCGAAACCAAGGCGCTAATCAGCTACCTTCCCGACCGTCCCTATTTTGAGGACTGGATGCGGGTGCGGGATGCGCTAGACATGTTCACGGATTTTTATGGGGACTTTGACCGCAACCGTGCGGCGGAGATGTGCGAGTCTTTGGGGATTACGGAAAAAATGTCCATCAAGGCCATGAGCAAGGGCACCCGGGAAAAGCTCCAGCTGGTGCTGGTCATGAGCCGCAGTGCTATGGTCTATCTGCTGGACGAGCCCATTGCCGGGGTGGATCCTGCGGCACGGGACTACATCCTCCAGACCATTCTCACCAACTACAATCCTGCGGGAACGGTGATTATTTCCACCCATCTCATTGCGGATATTGAAAAGGTGTTGGACGAGGCTATCTTTTTGAAGGAGGGCGTAGTGGTGCGCCATGACGCCGTGGACGACATTCGGGAGAAGGAAGGAAAGACTTTGGACGCCCTGTTCCGTGAGATTTTCAGGGTCATGCCCGAAAAATCAAACAAGCCCCGTCTGGTGATTACCCCCGCAAAAACGCCTGCGGAGGAAGCGCCTAAGGCAGAGGCACCTGAGGCGGATGTGATTCCCCTGGGGGCGCCTGAGGGGGAAGCGCCCTGCGAAAATGAGGCGGAAGAAACGGCCGCCGAGGAAGTGAAGGAGGATGAGGATCATGCGTAAGCTGCTTAAATATGAATTCCGCGCCCTGTGGCGGGTGTTTATTCCCTTCTGGGCGGCCATATTGGCATTGGGGATTTTGAACGGCTTCACTTTGAGGAAGATGCTGGAGACCCCCATGGGGACTACGGTGAGCTTAGGCATCCTCTTTGCCTATGTGGTGGCGGTGATTGCCGTGCAGGTAGTGGCCTTTGTGTTTATGATCAACCGCTTTTATAAGGGATTGCTTCAGGACAACGGGTATCTCGTTTTCACCCTACCCGTGTCTACGGACGCCATTCTCTGGTCCAAGGCGGTGGCGGCGGTACTGCTGTTTTCGGGCACCACCGTCTGCTGTATTGCCTCCCTGCTTTTGCAGATTCGGGATTTGCCCTTGGACAGCCTGTGGCAGGCGGGGGCAGAGCTGGGGCGGTATCTGACCTCCGGCGGCGTGGCCATCGTCATTGCCTGCGGGGTAGTGTGCCTGCTGATTCTGGTGGCTTCCGTGTTTGCGGTGGTTTTCCAGTGCTACCTGTCCATGAGCATCGGGCATCTGGCCAATAAGGGACGGGGCGTGCTGTCGATTCTGGCTTTCATCGGCATCAATATAGCCGAGTCCACCCTGCGGAACATGCTCACCTTGGACTTAACTTCCATCGAGCCGGTTTCCACGTTCCTGTCCAAGGAGATGGGCAGGTATATAAACATGATACAGGGTACTCCGGAGCAGGTTGCTTCGGCTCTGGGTATGCTATTGCTGGTATTGCTGGTAGTGTTGCTGCTGGTCGTCATAGAGGGACTTATTTACTTCCTCTTTACCCGCTTGATTCTCAACCGCAGACTGAACCTGCAGTGATATAAAACGTAAATTCCAGTAAAACAGACGGCTCTTTTGCCGTCTGTTTTTGTATGGCGGCTATTGACATTGCCTTTGGTGGTACGGTAAAATTTTAATTCGCAGGAAGAAAAAACGGGCGCAAACAAGGAAAAAGGAGAAGGAATTTCATGACACGCTATGAAAACGTGGAGATGCTGAAAGACACATTGCGCATTTGCAGTCGGGGAGGCAATAAACTGACATTGGAACGGATGCAGGCCTGCCGTGTGTATTTGCCTGAGGATGTGGAAAACATAATGCCTTGCGGGGAACCTGACTCCGAGCAAACAAAGGAGCCTATGGACATTGGCTGCCGCAACACGGACTCTTTCACCATGGCCCTGGAGCAGAATCGTTGCCTGCGCTCCAAGGGAAAGGACGGGAAGGTGCTGGTGCTGAACTTTGCCAATCCCGCAAATCCCGGGGGCGGCGTTCGGCGGGGCGCCCGTGCCCAGGAGGAGGACTTGTGCCGAAAAAGCTCCCTGCTTTTATCTCTGGAAAGCGAGGAGGCGCAAAGATATTACCGATACAACAGCTCTTTAAACACCTTCATGGGGTCGGACGCCCTTATATTGACCCCCGACGTAGAGATTTTCAAGGACGCAGAGGGGGCACTGCTGGAGGAAACGGCAGTGGTTTCCGTTTTGACCTGTGCGGCTCCCATGATTACATACGGGAAGGAAGGGTTGAGCGAAGAGGCCTTTGAGGAGATGTTTTACCGCCGTATCTGCGGCATGCTCAAGTGCGCCGCCTATTGGGGGTATGAGACGCTGGTTTTGGGCGCCTTTGGCTGCGGTGCTTTCGGCAACGATGCCCATTTGGTATCCGATCTGTTCTATAAGGCGCTGAAAGAATTCAACATTCATGGTATGAGGGCGGAGAGCTTCTTTAGAAGAATCGACTTTGCGGTGCTGGACAGAACCCAAAGCCAATATAATTTCAAGGAATTTATGCGGAATTTTGAGCATTTTTATGGGGATGAGGCCAGATGACGGAAAGGGAGCAAAGAAAAATGGAAATGCGTTTGGACGCCGTCAGAGGCTGTCTTTTGGGCGGCGCCGCAGGGGATGCCCTTGGCTATGCCGTTGAGTTTTGGGGAGAGAATGAGATCTTCAGCAGCTACGGAAAACAGGGCATTACAAAATACGAATTGGACGAAAAAACGGGGGAGGCCTTGATTTCCGACGACACCCAGATGACCCTCTTTACGGCCAACGGCCTGTTGGCGGGGGACACCATAGGACATATGAAGGGAATTTGGGGGACGCCGAGAGGGTTTGCGGCCAAGGCCTATGAGGACTGGCTGTACACCCAAAGGGGCTCCTTTCAAAACAGAGCCAAGAGAAAGCACCATCAAAACTCCTGGCTGTGCGACGTGCCCGCTCTCTATGCCCGCAGGGCGCCGGGAAACACCTGCCTTTCCGCTTTGATGCAAAGGGAGGAAGAGGAAGAGAAGGACGACTACATTGCCGAGCCCATCAACAACAGCAAGGGCTGCGGCGGGGTTATGCGTGTGGCCCCCGTGGCTTTAATGGATTGGATAGAAGGGGACAAGCTGGATATGGAAGCGGCGCAGATTGCCGCCATCACCCACGGGCATTCCTTGGGATACATGCCGGCGGCGGTGCTTTGCCACATTCTTCACGCCATCGTCTTCGGGGAAAAGCGAAGCCTAAAGAAGATTGTGCAGGAAGCGAAGGAAGCGGCCGAAAGGCTGTTTGCGGGGGACGGTCATCTAAAGGAGCTGACGGAACTCATAGACCTTGCCGTCAGCCTTTCCGAAAATGGCGGGGAGGATCTTGAAAACATTCACCTTTTGGGCGAAGGGTGGGTGGCGGAGGAGACCTTGGCCATTGCCATATACTGCAGTCTCAAATATGAAAAGGACTTTTCAAAGGGACTCATCGCCTCCGTCAATCA
>CAZPCH010000084.1:0-6130 GCA_964585055.1 uncultured Christensenella sp.
GGCCCATGAGCTTCTTTCCGTTGAGATAGACCTCCGCCGTCATGGCCGCCCCGCAGAACTCCAGCCAGACCTCCTCATCCTCCTTTTGGGAAACCGTCAGTTCCCGTGTATACCAGCAGGTGCCCCGATAGTAGTCGTTGCCTCCGTCCTGTCCGTCTGCGGCGTTCCATGTATGGGGCAAAGTAACGGGCTCCCCCTGTACGGATTGGGGAATGCCTGCATTCTCTTTGGTAAAATGCCAGTTTTCATTTAATAAATCAATTTTTCTCACTTCTATACTCCTTTTCGTGAAAATTTATGATATACTGCAATGCAGGAGGGATTCAGCATGAATATTGACGAACGAATCGCATTGCTCCAAGAGCAGATGCTGTGTGTGGGGCCCCTGTACATCTCCCGCTTTGATGCCGAGGGAACCTATACATCCGGCAACTGCCCCGAAGCCGCTCTTGTGGACGAAGCCTTTGGCGCCTTGGGCTGCCGCAGCCATATGCTCGTCTACGCCCAGAAGAAGGATGCGCCCCTGTGGCTCAGCTCTCCCATCGGTCTTGAATGGATTGCCGCAGCGGAGCGCACCGAAAGCGGGATTCAGGGCTACTGTGTACTGGGCCCTTGCCTGAACTCGGAGATTACCCACTGGGGCATTGAGCAGGCCATACAAAAATATGAATCCCTGCATGGGCGGCAAAGCTGGGCTCGGCCCCTGTTGTCCCTTGCCAAGAAACTCCCTGTTTTGATGCAGGGGATTCTGACTCAGAATGCCCGCCTCCTATACTGCACCGTCAGCGGTAAAAGCGCAAGCGCCAACGACATCGTATACTGTACAGACAGCAAGCAGGCGGATTTATGCCCCGTTACGGAAAAGAAAACCCGTATGCAAACCTGGATGCTGGAGAGAGCGTTGCTGAAAATGGTGCGGGACGGTGACTTAAACTACCGTGGCGTCTACAACCAAAGCACCACCATCAGCAACGGCGTACCGGTAAAGAGCCGGGATCATCTGCGGCAGGCCAAGACCTCCGTCATCGTGTTTACCTCCCTGTGCGTCCGTCAAGCCATTGAGGGAGGCCTCTCCCCCGACCTTGCCTATTCTCTGGGGGACAGCTACATCCAGAACGTGGAGAGCAGCCAGAATCTGGACGAAATCGTTACCTGGAGTTTGTCCATGTATGAGGATTTTATCCAGCGGGTGCACCAGCGGCGGGTTCGTCCTCAGGTGTCCAAACAGATGCAAATCTGCTGCGACTACATCGACATGCATGTGGAGGACTCCCTGTCCATTGAGGATATCGCCCAGTCCATTGGCTACACAAAATATTATTTTTCCCGCCGGTTCAAGGAGGAGATGGGTGTATGCGTGACGGACTACATCCAATCTGCCAGAATCCAGCGGGCTAAGCTCCTGCTCGGCTCCACAAATTTGAGCGTGCAGGACATTGCCGACCGTCTTCACTACTGTTCCCGCAGTTATTTCAGCACGGTCTTCCAAAACGAAGTGGGGCTGACCCCCACAAAATATCGGGAACAGGAACGCAATAAATAAACAGGTACAGGGCGAGCCGAAGCATCTTCGACCCGCCCTTTGTCTGTTTTATTACTTAACCTCGGCCTCTGCCTGAGCAAGAGCCTTGCGCTCTTCCAGGGTCTTTTCAATCTCGGGCATTCTCTTATTGAGCTTGCTCAGATAGTAAGAGCAAACGGCAATACCGATCATCAGCACCAAGGGCACGATGGCATAGAGAATGCGGATGCCCATAATGGCGCTGGCGGGCTGAGCTGCCACTGCATCGCCCTCTGCCGCCACATAGCCGCACAGACTCAGCACCCAACCGGTCAGTGCACCGCCGACGCCCTGGCCAAGCTGTCCGGCAAAGTTGTTGGAAAGCACGGTGGTGGAGCTGTCCATACGAGCCATGCCGTTGTACTCATTGTAGGTGCACAAATCCATGATAATCAGGCTGCCCAGATAGGACAAGGGCAGCATGGCTACGGAGGACAGGAGGGCGCCGGCAAAGAGCACGGGGATGTTGTCCTTGGCAATAAAGCTGACGGCGTATCCCGCAACGGCCAGCACACTGCCGCCGATGAAAATCTGCGGTGCATTCCAGCGCTTGAGAATCTGGGGCATGAACAACATGAGAGGCAGCAGGATAATGGAGAGAATGCTGATTACGCCCTGAATGGCGGTGTTGCCCACCACGTACTTAAAGTAATAGCTGGTAACGCCCAGACTGCTTATGACGTTGAACAGCATCATGACAGCGGCATAAAGCCAAGCGTACTTGTTCTTGATAATCATGCGGAAGATGTCCTTGACCGTGACCTTGTCCGTCTGATGACCGGCATCCACCTTAGGATCTTCCTTGACAAACAGCAAGCGGGGCAGACACAGCACCAGCATGGGCAGACCGTAGATGGTCAGCAGGGTTCTCCAACCGGCGGGAGAAGTGGCCATCTTCGCCATGAGCACAGGGAAGGAAACGGAGACAATCATGGAACCGATCGTGGTGACCAAGCCGCCGTAGGAAGAAACCTTACCGATGAGGGTGCGGTTATTGTTGAAAGCACGAATCATGTAGGGAGTCTGTCCGCCGCTCCGAGCGGTGTTGAACACACCGAAGGCGAAGGTGTACATAAAGAAGATCCAGGCAATCTTCAGCCCCTGACTCCAGCCGTCGGGGGTATAGAACATGGCCAGGGTGCAGACCCATACGCCCAGAGCGCCGATTTCATAGGGACGGCCCTTGCCCCATTTGGTGTGGGTGTTATCCACAACGTAGCAAATCAGCACATCGGTGATTGCATCGATGATGTTGCTGATCAGCATAATCGTGCCTACCACGGAAGGCTTCATACCGAGGAAGTCGGTACAGAACATTGTCAGGTAGGAGTTGACGATTACAAAGTTTGCCGCAATTGCAACGTCAGAGCTTTTCCACGCAAAAAACTTGCCTGCGGAAAGACGAGGGCCCTTGGCCTTCGCTTCCTTCTTCTTACCAAATGCCATTGTTTTTTCCCCTTTTTATTGTATTTTCGCCCCTTGGGGCGTTGAACCGTTTTCATTGTATCCGAAGGGTTTTTCGGTGTAAATTCAAAAATTTGTGTTAAAGTTCATAATTTTGTGTACTATGGAAAACTAAGCAAAATATTGAACGTGAAAACAAATTATTTACCTGACGGCCAAGATGCCCCGACGGCACGGTGCAGTGGGGCATGCATACGGTTCCGTCTTTGGGTCTTCTTTCACTGTATGGCTTTGGTATCTACTAAAGCATCTGCAATACAAAAAGCGGGAGGCTGTCCTCCCGCTTTTTTCACGCAAACCTCCGACAGATGCATTCTTATCGATTCCGATAATACTGCATGGTGCATTTATTTTTATCTGCCGTCCAGAGCCTTTTTCACCTTCCACAGCTCCTCTTCCTGCAAAGAGGCCAGCACGTGGGTGCCGTCTGCCTCGTGGCTTTCGGAGAGGATATGCCCCGTGGCACGGAGCACCTGCATGGCTTCATAGCGATCATAGGGAATGACGATTTCCACCTCCCGCCGTCCTGCGCAGAGCATCTCCTCTATCTTTTCCAGCAAAGCGAGAAGGTTGTCTCCCCGTCCTGCGCTGATGTGGATATACTGCCCCCGATGGGCGGGGTTAGCGTCCTCCCTGTCAATCTTGTTGTACACCTCCAGCCGCGGGGTGCTGCCCGCTCCCAAAGAGGAGAGCACCTGTTCCACCACCCGCATCTGCACATCGTAATGGGGGC
This sequence comes from uncultured Christensenella sp., assembly GCA_964585055.1. Classification (GTDB taxonomy): domain Bacteria; phylum Bacillota; class Clostridia; order Christensenellales; family CAG-138; genus RUG472. The sequence continues at coordinate 3,759 of CAZPCH010000084.1, forward strand.
AGGAGGAGTCGATGACGTGGAGAATCAAGTCCGCTTCCTTCACCTCTTCCAAGGTGGAGCGGAAGGCCTCTATGAGTTCCGTAGGAAGCTTATTGATAAAGCCGACGGTGTCGGAAAGAAGAATCTGGGTGCCCTTGGGCAAAGTCACCTGCCGCACCACGGGGTCAAGAGTGGCAAAGAGCTTATCCTCCGCCAGCACCTGGGCTTGACTGAGGGCATTGAGGAGGGTGCTTTTCCCTGCGTTGGTATATCCCACCAAGGCCACCAGCGGCACCCCCTGCTTATCTCGGGCGGTGCGGCGCAGGGTTCTCTGCTTCTCTACCTCCGCCAGCTCCTGCTCCAGCTCATAAATCCGTCTGCGGATGCGGCGGCGGTCAATCTCCAGCTTCTTTTCTCCGGGGCCCCGCATGCCTACGCCTGCACCCTGACGGGTAAAGGTAGTCTCGCCCCCCAACAGCCGAGGCAGGCGGTATTTCTGCTGAGCCAGCTCCACCTGAATGCGCCCCTCCCTTGTGGCTGCACGGGCGGCGAAGATGTCAAGAATCAAAGTGGTTCTGTCAATGACCGGGGTCTGGAGAATGTTCTCCAGATTTCTCGTCTGTATGGCGGTAAGCTCATCGTCAAAGATGAACAAATCCGCCTCCATGGCGCTGGCCATAAGCCGCAGTTCCTCCGCTTTGCCGGAGCCAATATAGGTGGCGTTGTCGATGCCCCGCTTCTTTTGAGAGACCTTGCCGATGACCTCCACCCCGGCGGTTTTCCCCAGCTCGCTGAGTTCCTCCAAAGTATCATAGCCGTCGGAGGACTCTATGCCCACCAGAATGGCCCGCTCCGGGCGGCTGGCGGTGACGTCATAGGCAGGGCCCTTGAGCCTGTCATCGGCTTCAAAGACGGCTTCCAGCAGCGCCTTCTGGGGCAAGCGGTGATAGGCCATGGGGCCGTAAATCAGAGGCTGCCGCTGCCCCGCTTCGTCCATCTCCCCTACATAGGCGGCGTATACGCTGGTAGGCTTTCCGTCCCGCACACCTACGGCGCACATGGCGTCCAGGCGCATGCTGTTGAGGGTGCCCAAGTCCACCTCGCTCAAATACCCGCTGCCGTTGGGGTGGGTGTGAATACAGCGGACGCCGCAAAGGCGGTCGATGTTCCGCACCAGACGCATATCCGGCATGGAAACGGTTTTGGCGTCCCCGATGCTGACATCGGAAATACGGCCGCTGCGGGAGATGTAAACGGAGATCTCCCGATTCATACAGCCGGTAAAATAGGCCATAGTCTCCAGCAGTTCCCGGGTCAAAAACATACCCGTAGGCTGGTGCATGGTATACAGGGACTCCATTTGCGTAAGGAGGCTGTCCCGAACCCCCGTTGTGTTTCCGTGAATTTTCTGTTCCATGAGAGAAGTATACCACAGGCAAGAAAAAAAAGCGATTGTATGTTTGCGGAAAAATGCTATAATGGAAGAAAAAAGCGAGGTGTCTTATGCAGCAGGATATCCATGCCTTTATGGACTACTTAAAAAAATGCGTGTCTCCCTACCATGGAGCCGCCGTTTCCCTACAAATGCTCAAAGAAGAGGGCTTTGAACAGCTTCCTCTGAACGGCCGTTGGAATTTGACCTACGGCGGCCGCTACTGCGTGGACTGCCACGGCACCATGGCGGTGGGCTTTACCATTGGCGACAGCTTTGCCCCGGAAGACGGCTTCCGCATTGCCGCCAGCCATTTGGACTGGCCCTGCTTCTACATTAAGCCCGACCCCGAGCAGGTAGCGGGCGGATGCCTGAAGCTGGCCGTGGAGCCCTACGGCGGTTTGATTCTCAACACCTGGATGGACAGGCCCCTTTCCTGTGCCGGCATGGTGACCGTTAAGGGTGACTCTCCCTTAAAGCCCGCAGAAAAGCTCTTTGACTTTGAAAAGCCTCTGTTCACCATTCCCAATCTGGCGGTGCACATGAACCGGGAAGTCAACAAGGGCGTGGCTTTGAACCCTGCCAAAGATATGCTCCCCCTTGCCGCAACGGTGGAGAAGGAGTTCAATAAGGACGGATTTTTTGTAAAGAAGCTGGCCGAAAAGCTGGAGGTTGCCCCCGAAGACATTCTCTCCTTTGATTTGGTGCTGTACAATGCAGAAGCCCCCATGCTGCTGGGCTTTGACGAGGAACTGCTGTCCGCTCCCCGCCTGGACAACCTGACCAGCGCTTTTGCGAGCCTCATCGCCATCACCGGAGAACAGAGGAAAAAGGGCGTCAACATCGCCGCTCTCTTTGACAATGAGGAAATCGGCAGCCGCACCAAGGCAGGCGCCAACAGCGGCACTTTAAGCTTCATCATGGAGAAGATTGCCCTGAGTCTGGGGCTTGACCGTGCAGG
>CAZPCH010000085.1:0-5739 GCA_964585055.1 uncultured Christensenella sp.
AAGACCAATGGCGTCAGGTATCTGAATCAGTACGGAGGCAGTGCCACCTATGGATGCACCTTTGGTTTAGCCAAATCATTGAGCAATGGGATGATTCAGTATGCCGACGGTATATATGTTCCGAACTTGTTTAATGATGGTACGGCAACGGGGAAAGAAAATTACAGTGGAAGTTTGACCTTTACTCAGGTGGGAGATACCTATACCTTGTCCTCTGCAGGTGTTTCCGGCGCAAAGGGAGTTTCCAACTTGCAGAACTTCTTCCATCCGTCTCCCAATAGCGGAACCACCCATACTCATATCTTGACCAATAACTTCTGGCCTATGGACAATGCAAACAATGCTGTTGACCCAATGTTCGGAAAGAACGGGGCTGGAGTTACCTATCGGGGCTTTGCGGATGCAGATAATGCAGTCGGCGGAGATGAAAACGGAACTCTTCCCGTCAGCGATGACGGAAATGCTCACAATTCCTTCTTCGGCATGCAGTTTGCCATTTCCTTTGAACTGACTGAAGATTATATAGGGCCTTTGGAGTACTATTTCTTCGGTGACGATGATATGTGGGTCTTCTTGGACAACACATTGGTCTGCGACATCGGCGGCGTACACTCTTCCGTAGGCGAATATGTTGACCTGTGGGATTACCTCGAAAAGGGAAAAGCTGGCGCTCACAAACTCACCTTCTTCTACACCGAGCGAGGTGCTTCCGGTTCTACCTGCTACATGAACTTCACCCTGCCCTCCGTTACCGGAGCCAGCATCTCCCAGAAAACCGGTAGTTTGAGGGTCGAGAAAGAAGTGGTAGGGGAGCATAACCCCGGTGAAGAATTTGAATTCAAAATCAATTTCTTTGAGGCCGATGGCACCACTCCCATTCTGGACGACTATGTATACACTCGCTACGATGCCAATGGCAACGAGCTGAATTCTGACCTTATCATCCATGACGGCGGCAGTTTTAAGCTGTGTGCGGACGAATTTGTCATCATTCAGTATCTGCCCTACGGCGTGCAGTATGAAATAGTAGAGGTTGCTAAGGAAGGGTATAAAACCTCCTGCAAGGTGGACGGCGTTATTCAGGAGGGCGGCACAGCCCACAGCACCATTGTGCGGGGGGCTACCAACACCGTAACCTTTACCAACACCGTGAGCCGTACAAACTTGAAGCTGAAAAAGCTGGGGATGAACGGCATGGAGACCATCCCCCTGTCCGATGTGACCTTCACCCTGTCCGATAGCCGCGGCAACACGGTGCATGTGGTGGGTCGGGGCGGCGGTGCCTATGAGGTGCCTCTCTCTGCGGGATATATTTCCGATGGGAAGGAATATTACATTGCCCTTGCTTCCAATCCCGACTTTGTCGTAGGCGTGTCCAACTCAACGCAGGGCACACAGCTTACCCTTCAAAGCAAGAATGGGGACACCGGTCAGACGAAGTGGGCTGTGCACCGTCAAGACGATGGCTCCTACAGCTTCCAATTGCCCGGTACCAATCTATGGATGAATTTGGACGGCGGCAACACGGAGAACGGGCACAAGGTTCATCTCGGCGGGGACGATAACCACAAGTGGTTCCTCCAGCCCAACACGGACGGCAGCTTTACCTTAAAGCCCCGTGCGGCGGTGTTGAATGGTTCCAATGCCGTGCTGGATGTGCATGGCGGGTTGGTGTCCAAGGGCACAGCCATACAGGTGTACGCTTCCAACGGCACCGACGCCCAGAAGTGGCTGCTGGTGCCGGTGAATCCGGCGGCGGCGGCCCAGACGGTAACGGAAATTAAGACCAACGAGCAGGGCGAGCTGACCGTCTCCCACCTGCTTCCCGGGGTCTATACCCTTACGGAAACTCTTCAGGAGGGCTACAAGCCCATGGCGCCCATCAAGGTGCGTGTAAAGGCGGGGGGCAAAGTGGAATTGGTGGAGGACACCAACAACGGCCTTGTCACCGTCGGCGAAGACGGCCTGCTTTTGCAGGTGCAGAACGTACCCGTGGATAAGACCCTGACCCTCACCAAGAAGGTCAACGGCGTCACCGATATAACCGACTTCACCTTTAAGGTGAGTTATCAGGCGGGCGAGGAGACCATAGAGAAGGAGATCTCCCTAAAGAACGGGGACAGCATCCTCATCGAGGGCATTCCCCACGGGGCAACCGTCACCATTTCGGAAACGAATTATGACGGCTTCACCGTGGCCTATTCCAAGGCGGAGGGGGAGCAGGAGACGCTGATTGCCAACGAAAGCTCCGTCACCATGGAGAACGTAACGGAAAATCTGGTGATTATCGCCACCAACACCGTCCACTATAGTCTGCCCCAAACCGGCGGCGGCGGGACACAATGGTTTATAACAGCGGGCATGCTGCTCACCACAGGAAGTCTGCTGTTTGGATATAGACGAAGGCGCAGGGAGCACCCCGCCCTTTCCACCACTGAAGAAGAACATAAGTAAAGGAGAAGATATCCATGAAAACAAGAAAACTTTTCGCCCTCGTGCTGACAGCCATGATGCTGCTGGCGCTGACCCTCCCCGCCTTTGCGGATGAGGCGTATAGCATCACCATAAAGAATACCGCTGCCGGTCACACCTACGAAGCCTATCAGATTTTCCAGGGCGATTTGTCCGAGCAGGCTGGCAAAAAAGTTCTTTCCAACGTAGAGTGGGGTACCGGTGTAAACGGCACTGCTCTGCTGGCTGCTCTCAAAGCAGACTCCACCCTTAAAGATGACTTTGCGAAATATGAAAGCGCCGCAGATGTAGCGAAGGTTTTGGAAGGCTATGCAAATGACGCCGAGAAGACGCAGGCCTTTGCCAAGCTGGCCGGTGAACATTTGAACGGCACCGCTACCGGCACTTCCGGGGAGCAGGCAGAGGGCAAGTATGTAATCTCCAACCTTCCCGCCGGTTACTATCTGGTAAAGGATAAGGACGGCGTCTCCATCACCGGTCACGATGCCTATACCCGCTACATCCTTGAAGTTGTGGGCGATGTAGAAGTCACCGCCAAGGTGGATGTTCCCACCATCGACAAGAAGATTGTGGAAGGCGATGAGAAAGTCAGCGTGAACGAAGCCTCCATCGGCGATAAGATTCCCTATGAGGTAACCTCCAAGGTTCCCGACATGACCGGCTACGAGAAGTATTTCTTTGTTGTCAACGATACCATGTCTAAGGGCTTGACCTTCAATAACGATGTTGCCATCACTGTTAATGACAAGGCACTTGTAAAGGACACCGACTTTACCGTTACCGCCACCACGAATGCTGAGGGTGTCACCACCATCAAAATCGTGTTCATCAACTTCATTCAGTATAAGGGGCAGAAGGGTGCCGATATCGTCATTAACTACTCCGCTACTCTGAATGAAAAGGCCGAGATTGGCGTTGCCGGCAACGAGAATAAGGTGGATTTGGTTTACTCCAACAATCCCAATGCCGACTATAAGGGCGATAACGAACCCGGCGAGAATGACCCCGTAGGCAAGGCTCCCGAAGTCAAGACGGAGACCTACACCACCGAACTGACCATCAGCAAGACCGATGATAAAAGCAACAAGCTGACCGGTGCTGCTTTCCGCCTGACCGGCAACGGCGTTAACGTGGTAATCGTCACCGGTGAAGTGTACGTTGAAGACGCTGAAGGTACCTTCTGGAAGCTCAATGACGGTACTTATACGGATGTTGCTCCTGCTGAAGATGGCAGCAATGACGATAAGTATGCAAGCACTACTGTTAAGTACAAGAAGGAAACCACTGTTACCATTCAGCCTGTTGAAGGAACTACAGTAAACGTAGAAGGCTTTGTGGATGCCGACGGCAAACTGACCTTCACGGGTCTGGGTGCCGGGGAATATACTCTGACCGAGATTGTAACCCCCATCGGCTACAACACCATTGCCCCCATTACCTTCACGGTATCCTTTGATGCTGCAACTAAGAAGTTCTCTACCAACAACGGCAACATTCAGGTTGGAGAAGATAACACCCTGAGCACCACCGTTGTAAACAAAGCCGGTTCCACCCTGCCCTCCACCGGCGGTATGGGTACCACCCTGTTCTATGTGCTGGGTGCCCTGCTGGCTGTGGGTGCCGGTGTTCTGCTGGCTACCAGAAAGAAGATGAGTGCGGAGAGCAGATAACTCTCCCTGAAACCGGCCGGGGGAACGGCGGAAAGGAGTGTCCATGAAGAAGCATTTGCCCACCATCGTATTGGTGCTGGTGTTTCTTACGGGACTGGGTCTGCTGCTGTATCCCTCGGTCAGTGATTACTGGAACTCCCTCCATCAGTCAAGAGCCATTGCTTCCTACGTGGAAGCCACGGTGAACATGGACAATACCGCCTATGAAAAGGCAGAGGAAGAAGCGGCGGCGTACAACCAACGCCTTGCCTCCCAGCCCCAGCGGTACATGCTCACGGACGAGGAGACGGAGGAATACAATGCCCTCTTGGACTTAGGGGGCACGGGGATTATGTCCTACATTGAGATTCCCCGGATTAAGTGCGACTTGCCCATCTACCACGGCACCAATGCGGACGTACTGCAGATTGCCGTGGGGCATGTGGCGGGCTCCTCCCTGCCCGTAGGCGGAGAGAGCACCCACTGCGTGCTGTCTGCCCACAGAGGCCTTCCCAGTGCCAAGCTGTTTACCAATCTCGATCAGCTTGTGGAGGGGGATATTTTCCTTCTTCAAACTCTGGGGGACACCTTGACCTATGAGGTGGACAGAATCCTCATTGTACTGCCGGAGGAGATTGAGGCTCTGCAGATTGAGGAAGGGAAGGACTACTGCACGCTGGTGACCTGCACCCCCTACGGAATCAACAGCCATCGGCTCTTGGTGCGGGGACACCGAATTGAGAATCAGGCGGAGCCGGGCGCCGTGCGGGTGACGGCGGACGCCATGCAGATAGAGCCCATTATCGTGGCCCCTATTGTGGCGGCGGCAATGCTGCTTCTACTGCTGGGAGGACTGCTTGTCTTTGGCAAGCGAGGAAGAAAGTGAGGTAACGGCGTATGAAAAAGTTTTGGCAGACCGCATTGGCTCTGCTGCTGGCCGCTGCCCTTTGGATGGTGCCCGTGCTGGCTTTTGGACACGAGGTGCCGGATATGGACAAGAAGGGCTCCATTACCGTGGAGCTGAAGTATGGCACCAAGGTGGTAAGAGGCGGTGCTTTGCGTCTGTTTAAGGTGGGAAAGGTAGCGGTGGACGACGGCAACTATTCCTTTGAATGGGAGGATGCATTGGCCGGTTTCTCCGGGGAACTGACCCTGCCTGATGACGGAACGTTGGCTAAAAGCCTGTACTCTTATGTCCGCAGTGCCAAAATAACCGCTGTAACCACCCTGACCAACAAGACGGGAACGGTGGTGTTTGAAAATTTGGAGCCGGGCTTGTATCTGGTTGCCCAGCCTAAGGCGGCTTCCGGGTATACGGCTCTTGCCCCCTTCCTTGTTTCCGTGCCGACCTATCAGGAAGGGCATTATATCTATGACGTCAGCGCCTATGGGAAATCCTCCCTGAAGCCTGCAGGCACCCCGGGCCCCACGCCCGAGCCCAGTCTGCCACAAACGGGACAGCTTAACTGGCCGGTGCCTGTGCTGACGGTTGCGGGGCTGCTGCTGTTTGCCTTTGGCTGGTGGCTGTGCTTCGGACGGAGAAAAAAGGAACATGGGGCGTAAGCTGGGTATTTTCTTCATGTGCATAGGGGCAGTGCTGCTGTTGGGCGCACTGGCC
>CAZPCH010000085.1:5749-6071 GCA_964585055.1 uncultured Christensenella sp.
CACCATCTGTAATTCCTCTACAATCGCCCATGCCTTTTAACCCATTTTTTTCTATGTAGTTTTCTTACCGTTTTAATAAAAAAAATAAAAAAAGAACACTGAAAACAAATGGTATTAACTCCTTGCCTATAATCAGTGGGAAAGTGAGACGGCGGCGGAGACGGCGGAAGACCTGCTGAAAGAGGTGAAGCTGGTCATGGCGGCGGAGGGAACGCCCCCTCCCGCGGCGGCGGACAAGCGGTCGGAAGAGCCGGAGGATGATTGGGAGGGCGATGCAATGCTCACCTTTACCCCGGAACCGACCATTGATCCAACCATGACG
>CAZPCH010000086.1:0-6019 GCA_964585055.1 uncultured Christensenella sp.
CACATAAAGTCTCCCAAAATGTAGGGATGCTTTTTCACCTGCTCCCAGTTCTTATAGATATCCTGAGGGAAGGTCTCGGAGCCGAAGATAATGCGCTCGGGATGCTGCTTCTCCTCCAGAGGGTAGCGGCCGGAACCGTAGTTATAACCAGCAATATCCAGTGCGGCAATGATGGGGGAGGCAACGGCATCTACCTTGGGGGAGTTCCCTCCCTTGTTCATGCCCGTGCCCACAAAGGAGGCAATGATGTTAAAGGCCAAGCTGGCGTTCTGCGTCTCCGTCTTCTTTTTCTTTCCGGCGGCCTCGGTGTTCATCTCGCCGTCCTGATAAATGCCCTGTCCCTTGGCGGCCCGTCCCAAAATCATCAGGTTCACGCCGCAGGTTACGGGGCGGGTAGAGTCCATGGAATGAATAAGATCGATTTGCTTTTTTCCGTAGGCCAGCCCCTTCTCCTCGGCAGGCTCTGCCACCTCGTTGCCGATGGAATACATAATGACGGAGGGGTGGTTGTAGTCCCGGTTTACCAGCGCACGGGTATCCTCTTCCCAGCAACTTTCAAAGTCGCAGCCGTAGTCATACTTGTTCTTCCGATTGTACCACATGTCGAAGGTCTCATCCATGACGTACATGCCGTAATAATCGCAGGCCTCCAAAAGGGCACGGGAGGTAGGATTGTGGGCGGAGCGGATGGCGTTGAACCCGGCCTCCTTCAAAATCCGTACCCGCCGCCATTCGCTTTCGTCATAGGTGGCGGCGCCCAAAATGCCGTTGTCATGGTGGACACAGCCGCCCCGCAGAAGGGTCTTTTTTCCGTTGATGAAAAGACCCTGATTGCTCCAGGAAATCTGCCGAATGCCAAACTTCTCCTCAAGGGTTTCCTCTCCGCAGCGGACTTTGCAGGTGTATAGATAAGGCGTTTCGTCGCTCCACAGCTTGGCATCGGGAATATCCAGCTCACACACTTGCCCCTTGCCAAAAGCAATGGCGGTATCCCCCTCCAGAATCTCTACGGACACTTCCTTTTCGGCTTTGGTTTCCACCCGAATGCGGGCGGGGGACAGGGTGGTAATTTTGATTCCCTGATAGGCAATGCCCTGACTTTCGCCTACATACAGCCACACCGGCCGATAGATGCCGGAGCCGGAGTACCAGCGGGAGTTGGGCAGCAGGGAGTTGTCCGCCACCACCTTCAGAGTGTTTTCTTCCCCGTAGTGAAGCCCAAGAAGCTCTACGGCAAAGGTGGTGTAGCCGTACTTGTGTCCGCCAATGGCCTGGCCGTTTAAAAAGACGGTGCTGTTTTTGTACACGCCTTCAAACTCCACCAGAACCTTCTTGCCTTTCCACTCTGCGGGCGCCGTGAAGGTCTTTTCATAGGTATAGATTCCGCCGGGGAAGTAGCCGTGGCCGCCGTCGGAGGCCTCAGGGCTTCTCTTCTCCAGAATCTGTCCGTCATGGGGCAGGGTTACGGGGATTCCGTTGCAAGTCCAGTTCTCGTTAAAACTTACTTTTTTCATGCAGATTTACCTCATTTTCTAAACTTTAAGATAGAGTCAGTTCTTTTCTAATGGCACCCAGCGCCTTTAAGCTGTCCTTGGGAAAACGGGTTTGGGTACTTCTGTCTACGGCAATGAGTCCGAAGGTTTTGGAGTACCCGGCCTGCCATTCAAAATTGTCCAGCAGGCTCCAGTGCATATACCCGGTCACAGGTACGCCCTCAGCCTTTGCCGCCAGTACACCGGCAACGGCTTCCTTCAGGAAGGCACAGCGGCGGGCATCGTCATCGGTGGCAATGCCGTTTTCCGTGACAATCAGTTCCCCGTGGAATTCCTTTGCCACCTTGCGCAGTACGTTGCCTATGGAGGCAGGGTACTCTTCATACCCCATTTGGGTTACGGGGGCATCTTCGGCGGGTGGACGAGCCCCTTTGCCGTCTACAATCTTGCGGGAGTAGTTTTGCACCCCCAGAAAATCATCTTCCTGAATATAGGGAAGATAGAAGCCGAAGTCCTCATGCCACAGCTTTGCCGCCTGCTCCTCCCCGCCGGGGACGGTTTGATAATCAAACAGGGACAGGGTCAAACCCACCTTGATCTTCGGATTAATCATTCGAATGGCCTTTACCGCTTCACGGTGGGCCTTGAGCACACACATTTCCTGCTTTTCACTGCGGGGCATTAAAAAGGTGTTGACCCCAAAGGGACTGCACTTGAAGGCACGCCCCTTTTCCAACATACCCAAAAGGATGGCCTTTATGTTGAGCCCTGTGTTCTGTCCCACCTGCACGTTGCCTTCCTTGCGCTTGCCGGCCTGCATCATATCCTGAGACACCTTCCAAAGCTGAATGCCCATGTTGGCTTCGTTGATGGTGCTGATATAGGGGGTCAAGTCACCAAGGGACTGCGCAATTTTCCTTGCATATCTTGCAAAGGCGGACACCACATACTCTTTTCCCCAGCCCCCTTTTGCAATCAGCCAGGCAGGGCTGGAAAAATGCTGGAGGGTAACAAGAGGCGTAACGCCATGGGCGTATCAGCAGGTAAGCAAATCCCGATAGTGACGGATTTCCTTTTCGTCAAAAACTCCCTCTTCCGGCTCGATTCTGGCCCACTCGATGCCGAAACGATAGGCGTTGAGCCCCGCATCGGCAAGCAATTTGATGTCCTCTTCATAGCGGGTATAATGATCGACGGCCATGCCGCTGGGCTCTGCAAAATCGCTGTGCTTTAAGTGCTCCATGACCCAGAAGTCACTGCGGGTGTTGTTGCCTTCCACCTGATGCGCCGCCGTGGCCGCTCCTATTAAAAACGCTTCCTGCATACAAGATTCCTCCTGATTTTCTCACTTTTTATTATAACGGCATTTTTCTCAAGTACAACCACCAAAAGAAAGCAGAGCGAAAGTTAAACGACAGATGCCGAAAACCTGTTGCGTTGCCGCCGAATATGCGCAAGGACGGCAGTCTGTGCCGCCGTCCTGCAATGCCCTATGGAGGCAGACCGGCGGCTACTGCCCTATGGTCTGCAAAATAAAGTCGTATGTGAGTCTGGCGGCTTCCGTCTTGGTTTTGCCCGTAAAGCCATGCCCCTGTCCGGGCATAACAATAAGCTCTGCGTCTTCATACACACTTTTTGCGTGCTGAGAGTAGGACAAATTCACCACCGTATCCTTGTCCCCGTGAAGAATCAGAACGGGACCCGTGTAGGGGGCAATGTGGGCGTCCACATCATAGTCATACAGCCCCTGAGAATAGATGCGGCCTACGGTTTTTCCCATAATCTTATAGGTCTCAGGAACCTCCTCCTGGGTAGCATACCGTGCCCGGGCATCGTCTGCAATGCACAAAGCGGGATAGAACAGAATCATGCCTCGAATATCCTCCTGCCGCTGGGCCGCCGTAATGGCGGAGACAAAGCCTCCTTGGCTTTCTCCCAGCAAAAACAGGTTGTCTGTATCCGTGGTGTCCAGAGCCAAAACGGCGTCCACCACGGCGTTGAGGTCATCCTGCTCCGTAAAGACGGACATCTCCGTCATGCTGCCGCCGCTCTTGCTGTTGCTGCCGCCGCCGTAAAAGTCAAAGCAGTACACGGCAAAGCCGCTCTTTGCCAGGCTCATGCCCACCCCTGTGGTAAACTGCTGCCCGCTGCTGCCGAAGCCGTGGGAGCAGATTACCGTCGGCAGAGGCCCAGTTTCGCCTTTTGGCAAAAGCAGTTCCCCGTAGAGGGTTCGCCCTTTCATGGGTACTTCAAGCACACGGCTTTCTACCTCGTAGGTTTTTTCTCCTACGGATACGGGGTTGGGCACAAAGTGCCTATAGTTCAGGTACGAAATGACAATCAGCACAGCGGCAATGCCGCAAATCAGCCAGAGGCGCATCTTTCTTTTCCTTTTCATTGTTTCCATCGTTGGCAGCCCTTTCTTCTATGCATGTGGGAGTACACGGTCATGCCGCTGTCTGACTGAAAGGAGAATTACTTCTCCTGCTGTACCCCGTGATGCTCGTCCAGCTTCACCTTCATCTCGGCAGCCAGTTCAGGGGTGATGGGGTACTTTCTGTACAGCCACAGGGCGATGGCGCCCATGAGGCAGGGGAGAAGACCCATGGCAAGGGCAAAACCGTCCAGAATCTTGGGGAGGTTGGAGAGCTCACCTGCAAAGTCGCCGGTAACGGAATCCACCACGTATCCAAAGGCAATGAGGATGATGCCCAGCATGCCGCTGGCCAGAGCGTTCTGCGCCTTGTCCAAAAACTTGGAGGTGGCGTTGACCTGTGCGGAGCGGTCCTTACCGTTCTTATAAATCTGGTAGTCCATGCACTCAATGTTCAGCGCTTCTCCGGGGATGTAGCCGATGCCGATGGCCGTGGCGGAAATGGCCACCAGAGCCAGCATAAGGGCGGGGGAGGTCTGGAGAATGCCCAGCATATGGAGAATAAACATCAGTCCGCAGGGAACCGCTTCCATAATGATAACAAAACGGTAGGTGCGCACGGGGGTCTTAAACAGCTTCATCAGAGGCATGGCAACGGCGGTGCCCAGAAGCAGAGGCAGAAGCATCATCATGGAGGCGATGAGAGACAGAGTGCCGAAGGTGGCCGTGTCCATGGCGCCGGTGGCGGGATCCACGCAGTAAGCCCACTTGACGTAGTACATCATGGTGGTCATGAGGAAGGTCCAGATAAAGCCGGAGAAGATGGTGGCGCAGAACTTAATGCGCAGGGCATCGTTTTCCTTGAACATCTTAAAGATGTCGGTAAACTTTACCTTTTCCCCTTCGGCAGGACCTTCGGGATGGTGCTTTTCCTTGACCATGCCGATGCCCAGCAGAGACAGCAGGCCCGTGCCTACGGCGGCAACGATGACGGTTACGCCAAAGGCGGTGTGGAAGTTGCCGATGCCGGCATTGACACCGTTGACGATGGTAATCAAGGAGCCGGTGATCATACCCATGAGCATGTTCATCATGCGGGGAGCAATCATGAGCTTGCCGCGCTTGTTGCTGTCCAGGGTCAAGGTGCGGTAGACCAGGTTGGGGGCGTAAAAGGAAGCACCGATATCATAAATCAGATAGCCCAGCACAATCCAGACGACGACCAGTGCGGGCGTGGAGGTAATCCCTTCGGGAATGAAGAACAAAACGCCCAATCCAAGCGCCTCGCAGAGGATGGAGAGAATGATAAAGGGCTTGTACTTTCCGTACTTGCCTACCTTGGCTCTGTCCATAATCCAGCCTTCCAGAGGATCGTTGACGGCGTCAAACAGACGCATGACAATCAGCAGGACGGAACCGAGAACGGCGCCCAGAGCACCGAGACCGGCGTAGTCCGTCAAGTACTGCATGAACCAGGAGGTCATAAGACCGGCGGCACTGCTGTCCGTCAGGCTCATCAGAGTGACGCCCAAATAATCTGTGAACTTAATTCGGTTGGGATCTTTCAGCTTCATCATTTTCTCTTCCTTTCATTCTGCAAAAGCAACGGCGCCACAAAACACGGTAATGTTTTCTGATCACGGTGTTGATTTTTGCGGTTAAGTTCATTATAATGAACCATATAAGTGCCGACAATATACAAAGAATTTTTGTTTGTAGGTTACTGAACATTTTTTTAAAAAAATGTTGATTTGGGGGGATTTTCATGGAGATTTTGGACAATCGGGTCAGGTACACAAAAAAAGTGCTGCAGCAGGCACTGCTGTCGGTTCTGCAAAAGAAGAACATCGACAAGGTGACCATTAAGGAAATCTGCGAGGAAGCAAAGGTGAATCGGGGCACCTTCTATCTGCATTACAGCACCCCCAACGATTTGCTCATGGAGATTGAACAGCAGTTCATAGAAGAGAACATGGCCATATTCTCCGCCTATTTTCAGCCCGGGTATGAAACGGGCTACATGGCCGACCTTTTCACAGGCATTCTGCGGAACAAGGACTTGTGCCGCATCATCATGGGGAAAAACGGCAATCCCCGCTTTTTGGAGAGAATTCAGAACATAATCCGTCCCGGGGTGGTGGACGGCTGGTGC
>CAZPCH010000087.1:0-1537 GCA_964585055.1 uncultured Christensenella sp.
GAGAGAATGGTGGTGACGGAAACCCCCCTGTTCTTTAAATCACTGCTGAGCAATGCGGTAATCAACAGCTGACGCCCCAAAGCGGCGCTGCCCGTGCGGCTGAGACCGTGAATGTTCCGTGCCTCCGCCACCAGCTCCCGCCCGGAGACGGCGCTAAAACGCAGGGTGTTCTCCCCCAGCATGCCTCTGATAATCCTGTCCTTTTGCATACTCTGCACTTCCTTTCTGCTGTATACGGCCTCTCAGCCACGGTAGGCGGCAAACTGCAGCCGCTCCGTGTTCTCCTTGGGAGGCTCCATGGTGAAGGCCTCGTAAACCTCCACCCGTTCAAACCCCGCCTTTTTCAAGGCGGCGGTCAATTCCTCCTGGGTGTATGCCCGCTGAAGATGGGTTTCTTCAAAGCGGGTGTAGTGACTGCCCTCCTTAATAAAGCAGGTCAGCTCCATTTCCAACAGGGCGCTCTCTTCGTCAAACACGTTCTCCCAGATATAGCCCCAGTCCGCCCCCGTATCTCCGAAGGTGCGTCCCCCCAGAATTTTGGAGAGCTTGTAGGCGCTGGACACGTCAAAGAGCAGTACGCCCCCGGGCTTTAAGGCCCTGTAGGCGGCGGCAAAGAAGTCCTCCGCCCCCTCGGTTACATAGTTCACGCCGTCGCAAGCGGCAATGACGGCGTCCACGGGCTTGTGCAGGGACAAATCCCGCATATCTTCGCACACAAAGGGGCACCGCAGGCCCATCTTTCTCAGCTTCTCCCGTGCCACCAGCAGCATGTCCTCAGAAAGATCCAGCCCCGTGACCTCATAGCCCTGCTTTGCAAGCCGCCAGGTAATGTTTCCCGTACCGCAAGCGCACTCGGCCACCTTTTTGGCGCCGCTTCTATCCAGCAAGGTCATTAAATACCGGCTCCAGCCGTCATACTCCACCCCGCCCATCATCTTATCGTACCAGGCGGAAAACGCCGTGTACTGCTCCATACTGCCTCCCTGTACTACTGCCTCAGACCGCTTTCCAAGTCCTCGGCGTATTCTATAATCCTCTGCAGCCGATGGTTCATCCCCGACTTGCGTATGTCCGCCATATCCGCCAGCTCCTGCAAGGAAGCGTCGGGATAGTTGAGCCGTAGTTCCGCCGCCTCCCGCAAGGCGGCAGGAAGCTTATCAAAGTGTCCGAAGCGGAAGATAATCTCCACCGCCCGCTGCTGCTTTACGGAAGCCGCCACCAGCTTATCTAAGTTTGCATACTCGCAGTTGGTGGTGCGGTTGACGTAGTTTCTGGTCTCCTTCTCCGCCCGCACGTTCTCTAAATCCAGTGCCGCACCGCTGGAGCCGATCAGGGCAAGAAAGCCCGTAATATCGTCTCCGCCCTTTAAATAGACCACAAAGCGGTTCCGCCGCAAGGTGACGGCGCACTGGAGGCCGAAGCCCTCCAGCAGACTTAAAAGCCCCTTGGCAAAAAACTCCGTGGGACACACCAGTTCCAAATGGTATTCCCCCCTTGGATCCGTGCAGGTGCCGCAGCCCAAAAAACATCCCCGCAC
>CAZPCH010000087.1:1556-6012 GCA_964585055.1 uncultured Christensenella sp.
GGCTCTGAGGAATGCCGTCCTGCAGGCTCAAAGCCCCGTCAGCGTCCTCCTCCATGACCCCGGTGCCAAGGAGCAGGCTTCTTAGCCCCTCCCCCTGCAAATTCACGGTGTACAGGGGCGTCTTGCGGTGCTGCTGTTCCGCCTTCTCCACCAAAATCTCCAGACTCTTATAGAGTGACGAAGCCAGGGAAGCAATGTGCTTTGCCACCTCACCGTTTTCCGTGCGGTACAAAAGCCCCATCTTTCGTCCCAACTGCAAGCTCCCGCAGGCAAAGGTCAGCCCGGAAAGCTGGGACAGCTTCTGCTCAGGCTCCTTCACCCGCTGGCGCACCACTTCTTCTTTTATACGGGACGCAAAGCTCATAGAGGCCTCATCCTGCTTTCCAGTTCCTCCTGCTCCTCATGAAAATCCCGATGGTACAGCCGCACGGGAATGCCCGCCTCCCGCAGGCGCTTGGCACAGCCCTCGGCGGCGTAGACCGACCGATGCCGTCCCCCCGTACACCCGAAGCCGATGCGCAAAATGCTCTTCTCCTGCTGTTGATACAGAGGCAGAGTCTGAAGAATCAGGTCGCTGACCTTGTCCAAAAATTCATTTACATAGGGCTGGCGGCCGATAAACTCCGCCACCGGGGCGTCCAGCCCGCTGAGAAGCCGCAGTTCCGGCACATAGTAGGGATTCTCCGCAAAGCGCATGTCAAAGACCAAATCCGCATCCACGGGCACTCCCCGCTTATAGCCGAAACTGCAGAGGACGACACTGGTGGCCATGCCGTCCATTTCCGGCAAAAGTTTTTTAATAAGCTGGGGAAACCGCCGTGCCTTGATGCCGGAGGTGTCCACCACATAGTCCGCCCGGGAGCGCAGTTCCTGCAGATACTCCCGCTCCAGACGCACGCCGCTTTCCGGCTCCCCGTTCTCCCCCAGGGGATGGCGGCGGCGGAGCTCATTGTACCGCTCCCGCAGTACATCGTCCCGTGCATCCAAAAACAGCACCTCGTGGGGACAGGTCAGCCTGTCCATCCGGCCGATGGCCTCCAGAAAGCCCGTGTTCAACAGGCTCTCCCGCCCGTCCACCGTCACCGCCGCTTTCTGAATAGGCGGATTGGCTCTCTCACACATGTGTTGGAAGTCCAAGAGCATACTGCTGGGCAGGTTGTCCACGCAGTAGTACCCCAGCTCCTCCAAGGCCTTGAGAGCGGTGGATTTCCCGGCTCCGCTCATGCCGGTGACGATTAAAAGATACACGCCGTCTCCTCCAAAAGCCGTACTTCCCGTTCCAGAGTGACTCCTGTCTGCTCCAGCACCTTTTCGCAGACCAGCCTTTCCAGGGCCCGCACCTCCTCATAGGAGGCACTGCCCTCGTTGATTAAAAAGCCTGCATGCTTGGGGGACACCCGCGCGTCTCCCACCCGTGCCCCCTTCAGGCCGCACTGCTCAATGAGCGCCCCGGCAAAATATCCCTGAGGCCGCTTAAAATAACTCCCGGCAGAGGGATACTCCAAGGGCTGTTTCTCCCGCCGCGCCTTGGTGCAGTTTTCCATGGTTTCCTTGGCGCTGCCGTCATCAATACTCAGTTCCAGCTCCGCCTCCAGCACCATGGCTTTCGGCCAAATATAGGGGCTCTTGCGGTAGCCGAAGTCCTCGGGGTTTACCTCTTCCCAAAGAATCTCTCCCTGACGGCACACCTTCACCCGCCGCAGTACATCCAGAATCTGTCCGCCGTAGGCGCCAGCGTTCATGGCCGCCGCTCCGCCCACGGTACCGGGGATGCCGCACAGCCGCTCCAAACCCTTGTACCCACGCCGCAAAGACTCCCGTGCCAAGGCAGTCAAAGAATAGCCCGCCGAGACCCGCACCCGACAGCCTTCAAAAACAGGCTCTCCCCCTGTAATCTTCAGGATCAGCCCCTCAAAGCCCTCGTCCCCCGCCAGCACGTTGCTGCCGTTGCCCAGCAGGGCGCAGGGGAGACGGTAGGTGCGGCACACCTCCAGCGCCTTGAGCAAGGAACCGTCCTCCCCGCTCTCCAGCATAAAAGCAGCCGTCCCACCCACCTTAAAGGTGGTGAGCTGCTTCAAAGATACGTTTTCCTTTGCCCCTAAAGCGCAGAGGGCACTTCTGCATGCTTCCCTATTATATACCATGGTATCAGTATACCAAATCTATTCCGTGATTACAACATGAAGCCTTTCAAAAAAACGTTTTTCTGCTCCCGTTTCCCCTGCAAGGGCACCCTCCGCCTCCTCCTGCAGGGCACTTTTGTGGGCATAGTACAAAAAGGGATCGGGACAGGCCACGGTCTCATAGGCACGGTCCGCCTTTGATAAAACCTCGGATGCCGCAGAGAAACTGCCCCAGCCCTCCTCCAGCACGGAGAAGGCCCCCAGAGCGCTTAAAGCCCCCTGGGATTTTTCCTCCAGAATGTAGTGTATAAAGGCTTGCAGGCACTTTTCGCTTCCTTCCCGTCCCCGCCGAAAGACCCCCATGTAGCACACCTGATCCGTAAAGTTTCCGCAGGGCGCCGCCGCCCACGCCCCTGCCTTCTCCCCTCGAAGCAGGTCTCCGTAGGCACGCATATCCGTCAGACCTCCCTCCGTCTTCCCGGCGGCATAGTCCTCCGCCCTTTTGCCTCCTCCCTGCAGTCCGTAATAGGCCCCCGCTATGGGGGCAAGGTACACCCCCTCCCCCTGCACCTTCTCCCCCTCTTCTAAATCGGGAGCGGAGTACACATATCCGGAAAAGAGCCAGGGACAGGCGTACTCTCCCGCCTTCAGTCCCGGCCGCAGGGCAGGGAGCGTCCCCCAGTCCATACTGCGAAGCTGTTCCTCGGGAAGCTGTCCCGAAAAGAAGGACACCAGATCCGGCTCCCGCCCCATGCTAAGCCGCTCCAAAAAGTCCTCCTCCCCCATGCCCACCACCTCTATACGCAGGCCGTAGCGGGTCTTTTCAAAGCCCTCCGCCAGAGTCTTTAGAAACTTGGTCACGCTTCCCTGAAAGGTCTTTTCCCGTGCCACATGGTAGAGGACGAAGGTGCCTTCATAGGTTATTTCCTCCCCCATGCGGTTTTGGCGATAAAAATTCTCCCCCCGCCCCTTGGAAAGCACCGGGGGCATAAGCAGCAGATACAGCCCTACGGCCAAGGCCGGCAGGGCTCTCATCACATTTTTTCGTCTCATCCGTTCCATACAAAAGCCTATGCGCCAAAGCCTGTCCCTATTTGACAAAAGCACCCCTTCTTCCCTGCAGGATGCAAAAACTCTGCACCGAATATTTATACCATCACTTTTAGGAGCGTTTTTATGGAAATACACGCAAACAAAAAAGGCCCCCGCATGACCGCCCGGCTCTGCGGGGAGCTGGATCATCACAGCGCCGAGCAGGCAAGAAACATGCTGGACACCATGCTTCACGACGTCACCGTGCGGGATCTGACCTTGGATCTCTCCGGCATCACCTTTATGGACAGCGCCGGGCTGGGGGTCATTCTGGGGCGGTACCGCATCTTAAGCCTGCGGGGCGGCAAGCTCACCGTCTGCGGCATGTCCTCGGCCATCGACCGCATATTCCGCATGTCCGGCCTCTACGCCATTGTGGACAGGCAGTAAGGGAGGCAAGTATGGATAACTGGATGGAATTGCGCTTTCCCAGTCTCTCAATAAACGAAGGCTTTGCCCGCAGTGCCGTGGCCGCCTTCGCCGCCTCTTTGAACCCTACCTTGGACGAACTTAGCGATTTGAGGACGGCGGTCAGCGAAGCCGTCACCAACGCCATCATCCACGCCTACGACAACCGCCCCACGGGACAGGTGTTCCTGCGGTGCGAGAAGCGGGAGCGCACCATTACCGTCATCGTGCGGGACACGGGGTGCGGCATTGAGGATGTGGAACTGGCCCGCCGTCCCTTCTACACCAGCAAACCGGAGCTGGAGCGCAGCGGCATGGGCTTCTCCGTCATGGAGGCCTTTACGGACAAAATCACCGTCCTCTCCCACCCCAAGGAGGGTACCACCGTCACCATGGAGAAGACCATGGGACTGCCGATTGACCCGTAAGGGGCGCCCTATGGAGGACTTTTGCGCCCGGGTGCGGGCTTTGCAGCAAGGGCAAAGGGAGCTGGAGGAATCTCTGGTGCAGGAGCACCTGCCCCTGTGCCGCGCCGTGGCCCGCCGCTATGTCCACTGCGGCTTGGAGGAGGAGGATTTGGTGCAGTTGGCGGCGCTGGGGCTTATAAAGGCCCTCCGCCGCTTTGACACGGAGCGGGGGCTGTGCTTTTCTACCTACGCCGTCCCCCTGATGGCGGGGGAAATCAAGTGCCATCTGCGGGATCACGGCCCCGTCCGCTACAGCCGAGAGATACAGTCCCTGGGGCTTCGGGCAGAAAAAATCCGCCAACAGCAGGGGGACATGCCCTTAAGCCGTCTGGCAGAACTCCTCCATACCTCCCCGGAGGATGCGGC
>CAZPCH010000088.1:0-6003 GCA_964585055.1 uncultured Christensenella sp.
TAAAGGCCGTAGACACATAGCATTCGCTTGCGACTTGGGCAATGCTTACCTTGCGCTCCCCGTCCTCTATGTGCTTTATGATGCAGGTAATGACAGCAGTTTCCACTTCACTCAACTGATTCGTTAGGAAAAAATGTTTTCTGCTCATACCTGCTCACCGCCTTATCTTGAAATGTTTGCTGATTATATATAATTATAGCAAAAGGGCGGATACCTGTCAACAATGCCCGGTTTTAGGATTTTTTGAATTGCCATGCGGCATACAAAAAGACCCCCGAAGGGGTCTTCTGTACGAGGATAAGTTACTCGGCCTTGGGTTCTTCGGGGGCGTTCTTGTCGACCACCTTGATGATGCCCTTCTTCCACAGAATGCGGGAAGTGATGATGCCGATGGGCAGCATGATGAGGATGATGAAGCCTACGAAGCCCAGCATCATTCCGCCCATACCCATGATACGGGCAACTATGGAGATGACGGCTACCAGAATGATGACGGGAAGCACGCCCTTGATGCCGCCCTTAACCACCTTGGAGCCGGAGCTGGTGGAGGCAAACAGACCGAGGGTCATGCTGCCGAAGAGGGCGGGAAGCAGGTAATTGGACATGGTCTTGACGGCGGGCAGCTCGAAGATGGGGCTGATGAAGGAAATCAGCAGAGCCGCAAGGGCCAGAATGGCCACAGTCATAACGGAGGAAACGGAGATGGCAATGGCGGAGACCACTTCGCCTTCGGCCGTGTTGGCTTCTTTGCCGGTAATCTTCATGGCATTGACGGCTACGGGGAGCTTCAGGTTCATGATGTTGCCGGTGATGAAGGCCAAGTAAGCGGAGGAACCCAGCATAGGAGTATAGCTGAGGGCTTCGGAAATACCTACGGGTACGTAGATGGCCAGAATACCGATGGTGCCGACGTTGATGACTTCACCTAATGTGGGAACGCAGTCATATACGGTCAGTACGATGAAAGGCAGGGCAATCATGTACGCCAGGGCGATAACGGTGCCGATACGGCCCCAGCGGTGTCCCCACGCCTGGAAGGGATCCAGTTTCACAGTCTGCTTTTCGTTCTTGCTCATGGTAAATACCTTCCTTTCTTAGAAAATGCTGGTCCAGAGCAGAGCGGACGCCATGCCCACGATCATGGAGAGAGCCATGATGAAGTTGTTAACCCAACCCCAGCCGGGCTTCTTGGCCAAAACGCCCAAAGCGATGGCTACAATCAAACCGGTAATCATAACCAGGGACTGATAGGTATCGCAGATGAGCAGAATGGGTACGTATACGGCCAGCAGCACCAGCATGAAGCAGCCGGAGAGCACGTTGGACCAGCCGTTGCCGGTCTTGGTCTTATCTACGCTCATGCTCAGCTTTTTGCCGAAGGGAATCTGAATGAGGAAGCCGGCCAGCATGCCTACGCTCATGAGAATGAGCACAACGCCGAACTGATTGCCGGTGGCATTGGCCATCATTTTGGTGGTATTGGCAAAGCCGAGGGTGGAGGCCAAAGTAGAAGCAATCTGGGTCTCATAGGACAGAGAACCGATGACGGACAAACGCCACCAGGACCACACCGTACCCAGAGAGGCAGACAGTGCCACCAGACCGATGACGATGGAGAGGCTGGGAACGATGGTAAAGATCAGAGAAGACTTAACAATGTTCTTGATCTCCGCAGAGGTGATGCCCATTTCCAGAGCGCGTTTTCTTGCTTTGATGAAGTAGAGCACGGAGAATCCGGTGATATACACCAATCCGCCGATAACCAACCACAAGAGCAAGGGGCTTTTGATGATTTCGCTGATAGTTGTCATTGTGACGATCCTTCCTTGTTTATTTTTTCGGGAGAGACAGGATATCTCCCCGAAGGGTCCTTAAGAATGACGTAAAGGGTGTTTACTGATGGTTTTCCAGCCAACGCTGTGCGCAGTGAGCCAGAGAAGCGGCGCCGATAGGCAGGACGTCTTCATTGAACTGCACCTTGGGATTATGGGCGGGAGCATCTCCGCGCTCATCCAGATATCCGGCAGACAGATAGATAAAGGCGCTGGGAACTTTTTCCGCAATCAGTGCGAAGTCCTCGGAAGCGCTGGCACTGACGCCCGGATAGGGAGTCAAACCGGGGATGGGCAGCTCCTGCATGTAGCCGCTGAACTCATTAATCAGATTATGATCGCATACGAGAGGCGGTACGCCGAAGGTTTCCACCTCTGCAGAGCCGCCGTACACTGCGGCAACGCTCTTGGCCACTTCTTCTACACGGCGGACAAGCAGGTTTCTGGCATCCTTGTCGTTGGAACGGATGGTGCCGCCCAAGACGCAGGTTTCGGGGATGATGTTGCAAGCGGTGCCGCCCTGGAATTTGCCGACGGTCAGTACGCAGGACTTCATAGGATCGCTTTCACGTGCAATGAGCTCCTGAAGTGCAAGATGAACATGGACGCCGATGTTGATGGGATCCACACTGAGTTGAGGATAAGCGCCGTGAGACCCCTTCCCCTTTACGGTGATGACGAACTGATCCATGGAGAACATAACGGCGGCCTTGGGGGTATTGTTGAACATGTACAGACCCACAGGCATGCGGCCGGAGCCAACATGGTAAGCCAATGCGGCATCGGGAAGAGGATTGAGAATGCCGTTGTCAATCATGTCCTGAGCGCCCTGGAAGGTCTCTTCCGCAGGCTGGAACATGAAGCGCACGGTTCCCTTGAGTTCGCTTTCCTGCTCTTTAAGGAGCTTGGCAGCGGTAAGCAGCATGGCGGCGTGGAGATCGTGGCCGCAGCAGTGGGCTTGCTGTCCGGTGGGGCAAGCAAAGGGAAGCCCGCTTTCCTCTCCCATGGGAAGGGCATCCATATCTGCCCGCAGAAGCAGGGTTTTGCCGCCTTTGCCAAGAGTTGCGGTGACGCCGTGGCCGCAGAGCTGAGGCTCAAGACCGTACTCCGTCAGCTTCTCCATAACGTAGGCTCTGGCTTTGGGGAGATCCAGACCTACTTCTGCATTGGTATGCAGATACCGACGGTTTTCTTCCAACTCAGAGCGAAGAGCCTGAGCCCGTTCAAATGCATTCATACCGTGTGTCCTCCTTCATTTTTTAGCAGTCCAAACAATATTTATGGAACAATTATAGAAGTTTCCTATGACTCAACTTTACCACGGAGGATTGTTTCTGTCAATACTTGTCGGGATAATATCGGAATATTTTTGGAAATTGAAAGGGATCCATGGGAATGAATGGGAAAAAATGACGGAAATTCGGCGTTATAGGCAAAGAAAAAGCACTCTCGAAGGAGTGCTTTTGAAATGACATTTTACGGCATGACAACGGTGTTGGTTTTCAGATTATAGGAAACACGATCGTCCCATTTCCGATGCAGAATGAAGTCTGCGGTCAAATCCGTATTGTTAAACACGATGGACCACTGGGTGTTGCTGGTAACGTCTCCGTTAGGCTCCTGAGCCGCTGCCATAAGGGCCGCCCATGCGGTCTCCGCATTTTTCTGCTCAGTCGCATCAAAGACTTCCTCCATGGCCTCGTAGCGTTCCAACCCGTGGCCGTAGATGCCGTTCTTCCCAACCTGCGTTACTTTTTCCTTATACATAATCAGGAAGTTGGTAACGGTGCGTACAGGCGTGGCCACCAGTTCCCGGCCTTCGCTTTCGCAGTCATATTCGATGATTCGGCCGTCCCCGGAAGCATCCGTAATATAGAAGTGATAGTCACGGCCGCTGCTGGCAAACATATCATACTGGCTGAGAAGCTCCACGGCCTCTTCCGTGGAAGCGGCTTTATCCAGAACCAAGCGGATGGCCATGGTAGTGGAGATTACGGGCTTGCCGGTATTCTGTCTGGTGGGTTCGCAGTCAAGGGTCAGTACGGCAATGGACACGCCCTTTTCGTTCATGCCGTCCAAGCATACAAAGGGAGCGGTCAGACAGGCCATTTTGGAAGCAAAGCCTGCATCGGCAACGTTGGCGCCAATGTTATCCAAAGCCGCAAAAGCTACGGATTCATATCCGTCTTTGGGTGTGCAGTGAACCAGCATAGCGGAGGTATCATAGCGGAAATCATAGTTGCGTCCCATCATGACGGCGTCCTCCCCCTTGAGCGTAAAGGCACTGCAGCCGAAGTTGGGTGCTTCAATGTGAACAGGGAGCAAAGGCAGTGCTTCCTTCAGCATGGCGTCAATGCTGGACTGATCGTCGGTAATGCCGTATTGAATGATATCTTCAATGCTGTAGTCATAGGCGATATCCATGCAATACAGATTCAAACCGTCGGTATAGTCTGTAATCTGCTCAATGGTGGCGATGGTTTTGAACCTGCCGGCGTACAGAATGCAGAATGCTGCGGCGGCCAGCACAATCAGTGCGACCACGACGGCAACGCAGGTTAAAATGGTTTTCTTCAGCTTACTCATCCTTTGTATATCCTTTCTTTCTGTGGAAGTTGCTTTCATCTATAAGGGGAATACGAAATCTTGTACTCGCACTCCGTTCAATCGGCTTGCTTGATGACAGGAACCGCCGCCATAAGCCTATGACGGAGCCCAGCTCCCCTATGCCCGCCGATTTGTTAAAGTATAGCATGGATGAAAAGAAAGTACAAGAAAAAATGCACAGCCGATATGCGTTTTTCAATGGTTGACTTTATACCCTGAGGGGGTATATAATCTCATTGGTACTTATAGGAGTGCCGCAGGAGGAAGTATGAAGCAATACAACGTAACCGGAATGAGCTGTGCAGCGTGCAGTGCCAGAGTGGAAAAAGCCGTGACGAAGGTGAACGGCGTTACCGCCTGCTCCGTAAATCTGCTTACGAACTCCATGGGGGTGGAGGGCACGGCCAATCCTGCCGATATTATCGCCGCCGTAACCGCCGCAGGATACGGATGCACCGAAAAGGGAGCGGCTAAGGCCCAAGGGAGCGCCCGCATAGAAGCCGAAGACGCATTGAAGGATACACAAACGCCTAAATTAAAGAAGCGCCTTATTTGCTCCGTTGCCTTTTTGATTATCCTTATGTACTTCTCCATGGGACACAAGATGTGGGGCTGGCCTGTTCCGAACTTTATGGATGGGAATCCCATGATGATAGCGCTTACGGAGATGCTTTTGACCATCATCGTCATGGTCATTAACCAAAGATTCTTTATCAACGGGTACAAGAGCCTTTGGCACCGCTCCCCCAACATGGATACCCTGATTGCGCTGGGCTCCTCTGCCGCCTTTATCTACAGCACCGTGCGGCTCTTTGAGATGAGCATATATTTGGTGCAGGGCGACTTGCAGGCTGCGGCGCACATTGGCCATGATTTATACTTCGAATCCGCTGCCATGATTCTAACCCTCATCACCGTGGGGAAAATGCTGGAAGCCCGCTCTAAGGGCAAGACAACGGATGCCCTCAAGAGCCTGATGAAGCTGGCTCCCAAGACAGCGGTTGTTGTGCGTGACGGTCAGGAAGAAGAGGTTTCCATTGACGAAGTCCGAAAGGACGATATCTTCGTGGTGCGTCCCGGGGAAAACATTCCCGTTGACGGGGTAGTTTTGGAAGGCCACAGCGCCGTAAACGAAGCGGCTCTCACCGGCGAAAGCATTCCCGTAGACAAGGCGGAGGGCGATATCGTTTCTGCGGCAACCTTGAACCAGTCAGGCTTCATGAAATGCCGGGCCACCCGTGTGGGAGAAGACACCACTCTGTCTCAAATCATTCAGATGGTCAGCGATGCCGCCGCTACGAAGGCACCCATTGCCAAGGTAGCCGATCAGGTTTCGGGCATCTTTGTGCCTGCCGTTATGGGCATTGCCCTTATCACTACCAGTGCATGGCTTATTTTCGGCGGAGAACCCGCAACCATTGGCTAGGCTCTGGCTCGGGGCATCTCCGTTCTGGTTATAAGCTGTCCCTGTGCGTTGGGACTCGCCACGCCTGTGGCCATTATGGTAGGAAACGGCATGGGTGCCAAGAAGGGCATTCTCTTTAAGACCGCCGTCTCACTGGAG
>CAZPCH010000089.1:0-5972 GCA_964585055.1 uncultured Christensenella sp.
AGAGGAAGGGGTAGTTCATGACGGAATCCCACTGATCGTTCCCCAAGAAGGACTCGGAATTCTGCCAGTCCTCTCCGATAAGGAACACATCAGGATCCAGCTTTCTCAGCCTTGCCTTAAAGAACCGCCAGAAATCGTGGCTCACGTCAAAGGCTACGTCCAAACGGAAGCCGTCTACCCCGCACTCCTGCATATAAAACTCCGCAACCTTGGTCAGATACTCCTGCACCTCAGGATTGTTGGTGTTGAGTTTGGGCATCATGCGCACGTCGCAGAAGGTCTTATAATTCAGCTTGTCCCACTCCGGCTTGTCTCCGTCCACAAAGTACCAGTCATAATAGGCGCTATCCCGCCCCTTCTTCACCACATCCTGAAAGAAGGGATGGAGGAAGCTGGAATGGTTGTACACCAGATCCAGCACAATGAGGATGTCCCGCTCATGGGCGCTCTTCACCAAGGACTTCAAATCCTCCATGGTGCCGAACATCTTATCGATGGCCAGATAATCGTCCACATCGTACTTATGGGCGCTGATGGAGGGGTGAATGGGGGTCATGTAGATGCCGCCGATGCCCAGCTCCTGCAAGTAGGGCAGTTTTTCCTCGATGCCCTTTAAATCGCCCCCTGCAAAATGCTCGTTGTCCGGGTTGTCCGTGTCCCAGTCCATGTTGATGTAGCTTGTATCCGCCTTATGGGTGCTTTTAGCGAAGCGCTCGGGGAAAATCTGGTAAAACACCCGCCCGTCCAGCCGCTTGTTTGGATACACGATGTCCTTTTCGTTGGGGAAGACCACGTTGAAGTTGTCTTCAAAGGTCTCCGTCAGGCGCATCTGCCGGTCAAAGCCGCTTTCGTTATAGTACCACAGGGAGCCGTCCCCGTCCGTAATCTCAAAGAGATAGCTGTAGCCCGGATAGCCGTTGTCCAACTCCGCCTTGTAGTAATCAAAGAGCAAATCGGAGCGTGCAACGCGCATCTCAGCGGCCAGCCGCTCCCGATAGAAGTAGTGCTGGGTATTCCAGATGACCCGCACCCCCCGGATATCGTCGTTCTTTTTGGTCTTAAGCCAAATTTCTGCCTTGGTGGCGGAAACGGGATAGGAATACCGTGAATCGCTCTGATGAAAAACAGCGCTTTTTTCCATATAAAATACTCCTTTTGTGTGAACTTAAATGATTTCAAAGGTGCCCGACTCGTGGCGGAAGGTCACGAAAAACAGGAACACAAACAGCAAATTGACCCCGGCAATGAGAGCGGAAAAGCCGACGAAGTGCCTCATGGACGCCTCCATGGCACCAAGCCAGCCGCCCCACGTCACCATGATTCCGCAAAGAAGCATGCTCACAGCCCCCAGCAGTGCCAGATGGATCCCCAACCGGTAGGGAGTGCCGTCGTTCTTGAAGACCAGGTGCTTCATAAGCAGGGTTGCCCCCGTGCGCAGGGAGCGGACGATGAACAGCAATATCCCCACCTCAAAGAGGCAGGCCGCCAGCAGCGCCACCAGATTCACCGTCTGGCGGAACTGCACCCCTTCCTCCAAACCAACCTTGAGCCCCGAAGCCAGCAGGTATACCCCCCAGCATAACAGCAGCCCGTTGGCCGTTAGATAGCTCCAGCGAAAGAGCCTGCTTCTTGTGTGCACCAACAGTCTCATGGTTCTTTACTCCTTGTATTCGTAGCTTGCCTGCAGGGCGGACACCAGCACCATGTCCTGCTCCTGACTTTCAAAACGCTCATACTCCTGCTGTAAAAGGCCGTATTTATCTATGACCGCCCGCTGGTGCAGAAGCACCGGAAGCCCGTCGCCCTCATATACCTCCATCTTTTCGTCAAAGACGCAGGTGTCCCCCTCCACAAAGAAGGAAGAAGCAGGGTATTTATAGATGTACAGCAGGAAAAAGTCTCCGTAGTAGAGGCCTCCCTCCTTGTAAGCGCCGTTGTCCGTGAAGAAGAAGGAGTTGATGTAATCTGCGGCAAAGGTATCTTCCACCGTCTCCTCCTTTACCGCTTCGTTTTGGCGGGTGGTGTATACATACCCCTCCGCCCCCTTTTTCAAGGTGACCTCCCCTTGGACAATCACCGCCTCCACGGCGGTGCCGGAGTAGGTCTGCAGAATATGCAGGTACAGATTCTCCTCGTCCTCTCGGTTTAAGGTGACGGTATACTCCGTCCGCCCCAGCTCCTCTCCTGCCTTATTTTCCCGAACCTCCGTCACCGTGTAGGAAACGGCGGAGACGGCCTTTACGGCCTTTTCTCCGGACAGCTCCGTGTTCAAAAAGGCTTCCACCTGGGGGTCGGGAACGGTCTTCTCCTCCCCGCAGCCCAAAAGGGGCAGGAGGAGAAGACACAGGATAAACGAAAGGATTTTTTTCATAGACCTCTTCACTTGCATACGATGAGGGACTCAAAGGGGCGCAGAGCCGTAGCTTCTCCCGGCTCCGCAGTGCCCAAAGTGTCCAGAATCAGAGTGTATCCGGTCAAATCCACGGTGAAGGTCTTGACCAGTCCGTTGGCATGGAAGATGCGGTACTGCTTTCCGTCCTCCTCAAAGCCGATCTCCAGCACGGCGCCGCCTTCATGGGCGGTGACGGTGTAGGCCGCCATTTCGCTTTCATTTAGATGGAGGGACTTGGTGTTCTGCTTAAAGGCAATGAGCCCCTTGTAGGCTTCAAAGACCTCGGGATACTGAATCTTTCTGGAGTAGTCCAGCTCGTTGACGGCGTAGCCCGCTTCGTAGGAGTTCCCTGCACTGCTGCCCGTGCCCTTGGTGCGAAGAAGCTCCTCCCCCGCCAGCATAAAGGTGGTGCCCTGAGAGGTGAAGACCACGGCGTTGGCCAGCACGGCCATCTCCTTGGCAACTTCCTTGTCCCGCACGCCTGCCCGGCGGGCACGGTCATAGAGGGTGTAGTTATCGTGGCAGGTGACATAGTTCAAGGTCTTGTTGGGGTCGGAAATCAGATATCTGTTCCCCGCCGTAACGCCCTGCAGACCAGCCAGAATCTTTTCCACATCGGCGTCGGAAATCTTCTCCGTGTCCGTTACCCAGCCCGTGGCGCTGACGGCGTTGAGACCGCCCTTAATGAGAGCGTCCCGCATCTGGTCGTTAAACTGTCCCACGCCTACCAGCCCATTGGCGTTCTTCTGCACGGCCTGTCTGCTATTGTCCAGACCGGAGGTGCCGCCCGTCCAAGGCTCCCCGTAGAGAACGATGGAAGGGTTCACCTTCTCCAAAGTCTCTGCGGCCAAATTCATGGTCTCAAGGTCATGGAGCCCCATTAAGTCAAAGCGGAAGCCGCCCAATTTGTATTCCTCCGCCCAGAAGGTCAAAGAATCCAAAATGAACTTGCGGCACATGGAGCGCTCGCTGGCGGTTTCATTGCCGCAGCCGGAGCCGTTGGTCAAGGCGCCGTTTTCGTCATAGCGGAAATAGTACCCGGGCATGAGCACGTCAAAGTTGGAGCCCCCTGCGGCGGACACGTGGTTGTACACCACGTCCATAATCACGTTGATGCCTGCCTCGTGGAAGGCCTGCACCGTCTGCTTAAACTCCCGAATGCGCACATAGCCGTCGGCGGGATTGGTGGAGTAGCTGCCCTCCAACACGTTGTAGTTCAGGGGGTTATAGCCCCAGTTGAACACCTGAATGCTCTCCTCGTTGGCCTGATCGAAGATGGGAATCAACTGCACGGCGTTGACTCCCAGCTCCTTGATGTGGTCAAAGCCTGTGGTCACGGTGACGCCGTCCTCGGTGTAGGTGGTGCCCTCTTCAATGAGCCCTAAGAACTTATAGCGGTAAGCTTCCGTTCCCGTCCAGGTCTTGGAGGAGGTTACGTCGCTGACGTGGGTCTCCCATACCGTAAGCTCCTTGCGGTCATACTCATAGATACTCCAATCCTCCCAGCCCTCGGGGTCGGTTTCGGCAAAGTTTACCACCATGCCCCGCCGCCCGCTGCGGCCGGCGCTCTTGGCGTAAGGATCCACAATCTCCTGCCCCTTGGGGTAGGTATCGTTGTACACGGTGTAAGTGTAGTACCGCCCGGACAAGTCTCCCTCCACTACGGCGGAGAAGACGCCCTTGTCCCCCTTCTCCATAAGCAGGGTCTCAGGAGTCTCTGTGCCGTGCCCCTGGGTGTACAGGTTCAGTTCAATTTTCTCGGACAGCGGCGACCAGACCTTAAAGGTAGTGCCCTCGGGGGTGTACAGCGCCCCCAGCTCCCCGTCATAGTAGTAAGCCCCATCAAAGGCTTCGGTATCGTACAGCTTTTGGATGGACACGGTCTTTTCCACCTGCCGCCCATCGGCAAAGGCAACCACGGCCTTGAGCCCCGTCAGAGGCAGGGTCTCCCCCTCCTGCAGGGTGTAGCGGGCGGCGGAAGCGCCCTGCGTCTGTGCACGGCCCGCCAAGGTTTCCCCGGCGTACAGGCTTACGGACACCATGGGCTTTCCGGCGGTAATGTCAATGTGCTTTTCGTCCGTAAAGGCGGCCGCCACATTGTATTCCTGTTCTTCCATAGCCTTTTTGGCTTCCTCCTCTGTGGTATACAGGGTCAAATCCCCCTGCAGAATGTAGATATGGCAGTAGTTATCCTCGCCTACGGCAAGGTCGGCGGCGGACAGAAGACGGTCGGCGTCTCCGTCCTTTTTCCACTCCTTATTTAAGCGGGGGATAATGCCCAGCCCCTTGTTTAAAGCATCGCCTCCGATTTTGCTGAAGGGATACACGGCCACGCCGCCGAACTCGTCCTGATAGTTCAGAGAAAATAGGTTCCCGTCTCCCCCCTGAGCCCAGAGCCAGAAGCCCCAGCTATCGTACTCGGCAGGGTTTTGGCGGTGGTAGTGAAGCTGCAAAGCAGGCTCCTCCGCTTCGGGAATGTCCGTAGGCAGGGTGCTTTGCCCCACCGCCGCCGCTTCCCCGTAGGGCGTGAAGGAAAAGCCCGGCTGTTCCTCCTGTGCGGGGGCTTCTTTAGCGGGGTTCTCTGTGGGAGCGGAGGGATTCTCCCCCGCTTTTCCCTCTCCCTGCCCTTTAGAAGCCGGTGCGGCGCAGGCACTCAGCAGAAGCAGCAGGCTCAAAAGCAGACAAAGTCTGCGGATGCTATGTTTCATACGCTCTCCTTTAGTTCAAAAGCGGCGCACCCTGTGGATATAGGCGGCAAAGACCTTGGACTCAAAGAGAATATCGTCCACCATGCGGTCGTAGTCGGCCTGCAGGGCTTCCAGCTCATCTTTCTTCCTGCGGCGGGCCTTAATCAGGGAGTTGTCCAGAATCACGGGGGCCAGCTCCTTGACCATGGCGCTGTTGTTCTCCTCCAGCGCCTTCTTTTTCTCGTCCTCATAGAAGTGCACCAGATGGTCTACGGAGCGCTTGTTGTTGGAGCGGTCAAAGTAGGAGCCGAACAAAGTGTCAAACTCAGGCAAAGGCGTTACCCAAGAGGTGCCGTCCTCCTCCTGCAGGGCGATGTTCTTATAGTCGATGCCAAGGGACAGCTCCTCTCCGGGGGTATAGTCCCGATTGCCGATCATAAAGAAGGTGCGGCCGTTGCGAACGAGATGCACCAGCTTGACCCCGTTGATTTCCTCCGTCTCCGTTACCGCGGCGGTAAGGCCGCTGCCTCCCTCGTACAGGGCGTTAGTGGCAATGCGCATATAGCCCGTGTGGGTTCCGGGGGTCAATTGGGCAAGCTGTTTCTGCAGGGCAGGGGGCAAAAGCAGGGTTTCTCCCAACAGCTCCGCTTCCTTTTCGTTGAAGGACACGTCAAAGACGTTTTCCTTGGGCACACGGGGGACGATGGTCTCCTCGGTTTCCCCGTCAAAGAAGTGGGCTCTGGCCATATCGAAGGCCACGGTAATGGTTTCGCCCATTCTGAAATTATGCTGGCCGCCGTAGTACTTGACGATGACGGAGGTCTTGGAGTCTCCCAGGCCGCTGACGCTGAGGTTGAGGTCGCCGTAAATGAGGGTCTCGTTGCCCAGCTCCT
>CAZPCH010000090.1:0-5969 GCA_964585055.1 uncultured Christensenella sp.
ATAAAAGGGACGGCTTGCCGTCCCTTCCTAAACCTGCCTGAAAGGCAGATTTCACCGCCCGCAGGGCGATTTCACATGGCTTTGCCATATTTCACTTGCGCAAAGCGCAAATTTCACTGGCGTAAGCCCTTGGGCAAGTGATTCTTGAGTATGCCCCCTGCCCCTTTTCCAAGCCCCAAAGGATAGCCCCTGTAGGCGGGGGCGCACCAGCCCGCCTCTTGGGTGGGCAGGGTCTCCCCGTGAAGATACTTCTCCGCCTCCTCCTCCGTAAGCGCCGGCATGCCCACAAAGGGGCGGCAGGCGGCCAGAGCCAAGGCGTGGGCGGGGGTAAAGCGTCCCTTTTGGATTTCCCCCAGCAAAAGCCCGCAGCGCACCACCTTCAGCCCCTTTAAATCAAAGGGCAAGGGGGGCAGCAGCAGCACCCGCCCGTCAATAAGAGGCCGCACCTCCCCCTGCAAAGGGCGGAGGTATTCTTTTGCAAAGGCCTCATACTGGGGGCAGGGGGTGCTTTTTTGCGGCAAAAAGGCCGTAGGCACCCTTTCCCCCTGCTTTTTTAGCAGGGCGGCGAACTGCCCTTCCCCCAAGCTGTCGTGGGGGTACAGCCGCTTCATGGATACCAAAGAAAACTCCGGGCATTGGTTCAAAAACCAGTCCACGGTCTCCTCGTTTTCCTCCAAGGAGAAGGAGCAGGTGGAGTATACCAGCTTGCCCCCGGGCTTAAGAGCCTTTTGGGCGCTCATAAGGATGCTCCTTTGGCGGAGGGCGCAGCTTTTTACATGCTCTTCCGACCAGGCCTCCACGGCCTCCCTTTCCTTGCGGAACATGCCCTCCCCTGCGCAGGGGGCGTCCACCAGCACTCGGTCAAAGACCGCTCCCGTGCGGGTGCAAAGGCTCTCCGGCTCCATGGAGGTGATCAGCATGTGGGTGCCCCCCATGCGCTCCAGATTGCCGCAGAGGACCTGGGCACGGCGGGGGACAATCTCGTTGCTGACCAAGAGGCCCCTATCCTCCAGGGCCTGCAGAATCTGGGCGGACTTCCCCCCGGGGGCGGCGCACAGATCCAGCACCGCCATGCCCGGCTCTATGTCCAAAAGGGGCACGGGCATCTGGGCGGACAGCTCCTGCATATAGTAAAGTCCTGCCCCGTGCAGGGGATCCTTTCCCGGAGCAAAGCCCTCGGGAAGCAAAAATTGCTCCTCCCCCACGGGCACAAAGTCCGAATGCAGGGCAAAAAAGTCTTTGGGGGCAATCTTCAGCCCGTTGATTCTCCCCCCTCGGCGGGGCGGGGTCTCCATGGCCTCCATATAGGCGGCAAAGTCCGCCCCCAACTGCCTTTCCATGCGCTTTACATAGGCTTCTGGCAACTGTATCACAGCCTCACCGCCTCCTTTTCACTCAGATATACCACATAGCTTTCCTCCACGGGCAGTCCCGTCAGGCGGGTCAGCACCCGTGCATACAAAGACACCTGAGGACGGTGGGTTTCCACCGCCTCCTTGGGATCCTGTCCGTGAAGACGGTCGGTCTTATAATCCAGCAGTACCCAGCCCGTCTCCGTGCGAAAACACGCATCCATTACGCCCTGCAAAAGCACCATCTCCTGAGACTCCGGCACCTGCAGTGCTTCCAGCTCCCGCGCAGGCACGGCCAAGGTAAAGGGCAGTTCCCGACGGCAATCGGGGCTTTTCTGCATGCGGGCAAAGAGGGGGGAGGAGAGGAACCAGCGAAGGGCCGCCTTGTCCCAAGGGGGCAGGGGCTCCATGCTCTTCTCCCACTCGCCCTTTTTGGGATGCAGGGGCAAATGCTGGAGCACGGCGTGCAAATGGGTGCCGTGCTGAAGGGCGGTTTCCTCTCCCTCCTCCTGCATGAATACGGGCGGGTCAAAGACCACTTCCTCCCTGTGACTGCGGCTTAACGCGGTGACGGAGGTCTTGTGGGGGATGCCCACCTCCCGTGCATAGGGGTACCGCCAGCTATAGCGCTTTTCCAGCATCTCCACCAGCAGGGGGTCTGCAGGGGGCATCTTTTGAGGTGCCTCCCCCTCCTTCTTAAGGGGCAGGGCAAACTCTTCCTTTTTATGTACCTGCACGGGCACATGTTCCTTTAATATGGACAGCACCCAGCGCAAGGAGGAGTCGGCGGTGTATAACCCGTAGGCCGAGGGGGGCGGCAGTGCCTCCACCATCTTCTCCGCATCCTTCTTGCTCCCCACAAGGTACAGCTTCCGCTTGGGGCGGGTCATGGCCACATAGAGAACACGCATCTCCTCCTCCACCTGCTGCTGCTGTTTTTTCAGGCGGATGGCCTTGTGTACGGGAGGAATGCGGCGGATGCGGTTTTCATCCCCAAAGCTCATGGAGGCCCCCAGCTCCCCGTCCAAAAGCAGGCTCTCCTTCTCGTCCTTTTTGTTGAAGCGGCGGGACATGTCGCAAAGGAACACCACCGGAAACTCCAGTCCCTTGCTCTTGTGGACGGTGAGAATGCGCACGGCGTCGCTGGTCACCTGGGCGGCGGCTCCGTCTTTGGCGGAGTTTTTGGCCATATCCATGTATCTAAGGAAGCCCGAAAGACCGAAGGCCCCCGTACCGTCATAGGCACGGGCCTTTTCCGCCAGAGCCGTCAAATTGCTCTGGCGCTGTTTGCCCCCGGGCATGGCGCCCATCTCCCCAAAGAAGCCCGTTTCGTCCAGCAGAACGCTGACCAGCTCCTCCACGGGCATAAGCAGGCTCATCTGCCGCCAGCTTTCCAGCTTGTTTAAAAACTTGGCGGCCTGTCCCTCCGGCTCTGCGGAGGCGGACAACAGCAAACAGTCCAGCAGTTCCCCCTTGGGGCAGGCCGTGCGCAGGGCGATGAGGGCTTCGTCGGAAAAGCCGCCTATGGAGGAGCGCAGAATGCTCAGCAGGGGGATGTCCTGCCGTCGGTTGTCCAGCAGGCGCAGAAGGTTCAAAAACACCGTCACCTCAATGGAGGCAAAGTAGCCCCCCGTCAGCTGGGCGTAGCAGGGAATCCCCTGCAAGGACAAAGTCTGGGCATAGGTGCGGGCGGCAGCGGCGTTTCCCCGCAAAAGGATGGCAAAGTCCCGATAGGCATAGGGGCGGGGGGCTTTCCCCGGCTCCTCATACTTTTCCGTCTCCATAATCCGTCGGATCAGGGAGGCGCACAGGCGGCTTTCCGCCTCGGGGTTCTCCAAGGTCTCCCCGTCTCCCGTCTCCCGTCCCTCTACCAAATGGATCTCCACGGAGCCCTTGGGCTGGGGCGCTCCGCTCTTTAGGGCGGCGGCCTCGTCATAGACGATGTCCCCCATGCCCGGGGCCATGAGCTTGGAGAAGACACGGTTCACCTCCTCCAGCACCTCTTTGCTGGAGCGGAAGTTGCAGTTTAAGTCGATGCGCTGTCCCTTTTCTCCCTGAAAATCCCGCAGTTTTTCCAAAAACAGCCCCGGCTCCGCATTGCGGAAGCCGTAGATGCTCTGCTTCACGTCGCCAACGAAAAACAGGTTGTCCTCCCTACAGATGCGGCAAAGGATGTCCTCCTGCACCCGGTTGCTGTCCTGATACTCATCTACGATAATATACGCAAACCGCTCCCGATACTCTTTGGCCACACGGGGGTCGGAGAGAATGCGGGCGCAGTACTGCTCCAGATCGTTAAAGTCCATCTTGTCCCGATCCCGCTTCTTCTTGCCGTACACCTCTTCAAAGCGGCGCTCCAGAGAGAATAGGGCAAATAGGGGTGCGGCGGACTGCCTGTGGCACTCGGTTTCCACGGCGGCGTCTCGGGTCAATTCCTTCAATAGGGTTCCGTGGCACTTTTTTAAGCTCTCCCGCAGAGCCTTGATTTCTTCCTTCTCCTGAGGCTCAAAGGTCTTTGGAAATTTCAGTATTCCAAACTCCACCCCGGTAAGTGCCCTGCAGAAGCTGTCTAAATCAGATTTGGATACGGCCCGCTCCACCCCCTCCAAGGCCATCTGCAAGGTGCCGATGACCTTTGGATACTCGGGGGAAATCCGATCCGCCGCCCGCTTTAAATCTTCGGCCGCCAGACGCAGTCTTCTCTGCCCCTCCAGACGGCACAGTTCCCGTGCGTTTTTTAGGGCTTCCCCGCTGTACAAGGCCTCCTCCGCCCTTTGGAGCCACTGCTCCCGATTGGGCTGGGCGCAAAGAAAGTCATAGAAGCGAAGGAGGGTTGCCCCCACGTCCTGCTCCTTATTTAAGGCTCTCAGGAGGGCTTTATAGCTGTCCTCCTCCTCCCGTGCAAAGGCCAGCAGTGCTTCGGAAGCGGCCTGATCCTTGAGAACGGCGCTCTCCGTATCATCCAAAGTCCCCGTGTTGGGAGGCAGTTCCACCATGTGAAAGTGGCGGCTGATGACCCGGGAGCAGAAGGCGTGGATGGTGGAAATCTGGGCACTGCGGCAAAGAAGGGTCTGGCGGCGCAGACGCTTTTTCTCCTCCCCCTCCGCAAGTGCGGCGGCCTCCTCCAGCCGCTTTTCAATGCGGCTCTTCATCTCTCCGGCGGCGGCCTTGGTAAAGGTGAGGATGAGCATTTTGTCCATGGACGACCCTTCCTCCACCAAGCGCACCACCCGCTCCGTCAGCACGGCGGTTTTCCCCGCTCCGGCGGCGGCGGACACGATGAGATTTCCCTTGGCTTCAATGGCTCTTAGCTGTTCCGGCGTCCAGTTCATGCCTTTTCTCCTCCTTTCCCCTTCGTTTTCTCTTCCTGTATGCGCCCCAGCAGTTCATCCAAGGTCATCTTGGCGGGATTTTTGTATCGGCACCCGGGCAGTTCCGTGTCAAAGCGGCACACGGACTTATAGGGGCAGAACTCACAGACCTTCTCATTGCAGGGCAGTATCCCCGCTTCCCCCCGCATCAGGGCGTCCGCCGTTTCCCCTGCCTTTTTCACGGCGGTTTGTATAAGTGCCTCCATCTCCCGTCGGGTGCATAGGGCCCCGCCGCAGGAGCCGTCCTTGTTCCGCTTGAGCCCCTCGATGATGGAGGACTTCTCCTCCATATTTCTTTCGGCGGCCTCCAAAGAGACTTCGTCGGAGGAGGTGACCCCCCGCAGCATGTGCTTTTTCTCCTCGCCCTCTTTGCCAAGGGGCAAATATAGGGGCATATAGTACATGCCCGCCGCTTCCGTCCCCTTTTGTGCGGCGGCGGCGGTGTATAGGGGCAGCTGCAAGGACGTGCCTGCCCACACCTCCCCGGGGTCAAACTTCCTGTCCCCGGTCTTATAGTCCACAATGCGGAAAATCCCCTGCTTTTGATCCCTGTCCAAGCGGTCGATGCGCCCGTACAAAGGCAGGCTCCCTCCGTCTGCCATGGGGATTTTCAAAGGCGGCAGATTCTGCCCGGGGCCGAAGGTGACTTCCCCCGCCTCGGGGACAAAGGAGCCTGCCTGCACCTGCCTTAGGAGGGAGAAAACGGCCTGTTTCACCGTCTCCACCCGCAAAAACAGCCCCGCCCGCAGTAAATCGTCCCGCAGAAAGATGCCGTCGTTGTGGGCGGCCAACAAGGGGGGCAAAAGCTCGTCCACCAAGGCAAGGGCGGTCTTATCCTCCATGTCCTTTAAGGACAGCCCCTTTTGCTTGCACAAAATCAAAAAGGCGTTCAGTGCCTCGTGGTAAAAGGTGCCCGCATCGGCGGCCTGCTCCCCGCTCTGCTTCCGCTCCTGGGCCAAAAGGCCGTAGCGCAGGTAGTGGGAAAAGGGACAGCGGTTAAACAGTTCCAGACGGCTGGCGCTCATAAGGGGACGCTGGCCGTACATGGCTTCGGAAAGGGTCTTCCCCAGCCGCAAAGATACCGGCTCGCCCTCCATGCTCTTCTCTAAAACGGGAATAGCCTCCCTGTAGGGGGAGCGGGCGGAGAAGTAGGCGTAGCGGCTGCCCAAGTCCTCCGTCAAAAGGTTCTCCTGATAAAATAGCCGCAGATCCTCCGTCAGCCGTGCAAAGCCCCCCTCTTCATATA
>CAZPCH010000091.1:0-1031 GCA_964585055.1 uncultured Christensenella sp.
GAGCCGAATGGCATATGGGGATAAAAGGGGTTACTCCGCTTTGGGGGCGGCAACGGCCGTACGGCGGGTACGGCGGGGTTTTGCATTGGGCGAGGCGGGCAGTCCCTCAGGCTGAAGGGGCTTGGTGCCGAAAATCAGCTTGGGAGAGGCTTCCTTGCGGATGGTCTCTGCGGTGATTTCACAGCCGACAATGCCTTCCTGGGAGGGGATGTCGTACATGACATCCTGCATAATGTCCTCCATAATGGCCCGCAGACCCCGAGCGCCGGTTTTGCGCTGGATGGCCTCATGGGCTACCTCACGAAGGGCATCCTCGGTGATGTTCAGTTCCACGCCGTCCATCTCAAACAGCCGCTTATACTGTCTGGACAGGGCGTTTTTCGGCTCGGAAAGAATCTTCACCAAAGCGTCTTCATCCAGATTGTCCAAGGTGACGATTACGGGCACACGGCCGATAAACTCGGGAATCAAACCAAACTTCAGCAAGTCCTCGGGGAGGATGTTCTGAAGCACCTTGCCCACGTCCTTGTCCTCCTTAGACTGGATGGGAGCCCCGAAGCCCAGCATT
Organism: uncultured Christensenella sp.; assembly: GCA_964585055.1. Classification (GTDB taxonomy): domain Bacteria; phylum Bacillota; class Clostridia; order Christensenellales; family CAG-138; genus RUG472. Next base: position 569 of record CAZPCH010000091.1, read on the forward strand.
TTCTGCCCCGTACGGCGTTCGATAATCTTCTCCATGCCCGTAAAAGCGCCGCCGCAGATAAAGAGGATGTTGGTGGTATCCAACTGGAGGCACTCCTGCTGAGGATGCTTGCGGCCGCCCTGAGGGGGCACGTTGGCTACGGTGCCTTCCAGAATCTTCAGCAATGCCTGCTGTACCCCTTCCCCGGACACGTCCCGGGTGATGGATACGTTCTCCCCCTTGCGGGCGATTTTATCAATCTCGTCAATATAGATGATGCCGTGCTCCGCCCGATTCAGATCGTAATCCGCCGCCTGAATGAGCTTTAGGAGGATGTTTTCCACATCGTCTCCCACATACCCGGCCTCGGTGAGGCTGGTGGCATCCGCCACGGCAAAGGGCACATCCAGCACCTTGGCCATGGTCTGCGCCAGAAGGGTTTTTCCGCAGCCGGTGGGCCCCAGCATGACGATGTTGCTCTTCT
>CAZPCH010000091.1:1041-5956 GCA_964585055.1 uncultured Christensenella sp.
GCTTGTAGTGGTTATACACCGCTACGGCCAAGGCCTTTTTCGCCCGCTGCTGACCGATGACATACTGATCCAAGGCCGCCACGATTTCATGGGGCTTGGGGATATCTTTCAAAGACTCCTGAGCTTTTTCCGCCTGCCGGCTGGAGAGCAGATCCTCCTGCACAATCTCACTGCAAAGGGCTACACACTCGTTGCAGATATACACATTGGGACCGGCAATGAGCTTTTTGACCTCGCCGCGCTGTTTTCCGCAGAAGCTGCAGCGCACCCGATCAAAATCATCTCCTTTATAGCCGTTGTATTTGCTCATAAAATGAGGTTTCCTTTCCTGACCTTACCGCCGGGGGGCAATAACCTCGTCTACAAGGCCATAGTCCCTGGCTTCCTGTGCGGTCATATAGTTGTCGCGCTCCGTGTCCGCCTGCACCTTTTCCAAGGGCTGACCCGTGCGCTGGGAGAGAATCCCGTTGAGGCGGTTCTTGATCTTCTGGATATGCTCCGCCACGATGGAGATATCCGTGGCCTGCCCCTGAGCGCCGCCGGAGGGCTGATGAATCATGATTTCCGCATTTTCCAGAGCCCGGCGCTTGCCCTTGGCACCCGCCGCCAGAAGGAAGGCACCCATGCTGGCCGCCATGCCTACGCAAATGGTGGACACTTCACAGCGGATGTACTGCATGGTGTCATAGATGGCCATGCCAGCGCTGACGGAGCCACCGGGGCTGTTGATGTACAGGAAGATGTCCTTATCGGGATCCTCCGCTTCCAAAAACAGCATCTGGGCAATAATGGAGTTGGCTACATCGTCGTTGACTTCGCCGCCCAGAAAAATAATCCGATCCTTCAAAAGCCGGGAATAGATGTCGTAGGTGCGCTCGCCCCGGCCGCTCTGCTCCACCACATAGGGAATGAGGTTCATGGTATCCTCCTTATTCTATGCATTTGAGCGGGGAATACGCCCCGCTTCCATGCCTGATGTCCCGACGCCTCCCGAGGTGTTTCCCTTCGGAGGCATCGGGTGATATTTATTGTTTCGAAGCCCGCGGCCTTACGCCGCCCTTCGGGGTACTTACTCCTGCACCTCTTCGGCTTCTTCCTTCTTTTCTTCCTCGGCGGGAGCGTCCACACGGACGGCATTGTCGCTGAGGAGGTTGATGACCTTCTCCACGCAGGCACGGTCGGCAAAGTAAGCCCGATCGTCCTCGGAGAGGTTCTTCTCCAAGTCTTCCTTGGTCATGCCGTTCTGAGAAGCGTAGTTCTCAATCTGGGCATCGATCTCCTCGTCGGAAGCGGTGATGCCTTCGGCGTTCTTAATGGCCTCGATGGCCAGATCGATGCGGCAGCGCATCTTTGCTTCGGGCTTATACATTTCCTTGAGCTTATCCATGTCGGTGCCCACAATCTGCATATACTGCTCCATGGAGATGCCGCTGCCGGCCAGACGATAGGCCATATCCTGGAGCATGGCCTGTACCTGACGGTCTACCATACACTCGGGAATCTCGCACTCCATGTTGTCGGCGGCCTTGGTGAGAAGCTCGTTCTCCTCGGCAACCTTGGCGGACTGCTCTCTCTGCTTGAGAAGCTCTTCCTTCTTGTTCTGCTTCCACTCGTCCACGGTGTCAAACTCGCTGATGTCCTTAATGAACTCATCGTCCAGTTCGGGAATCTCCTTAACCTGTACGGCCTTCACCTTGCAGGCAAAGACGGCATCCTTACCGGCCAGCTCGGCGGCATGGTACTGCTCGGGGAAGGTGACCTTTACGTCTCTGTCTTCACCGGCGCAAATGCCGATAAGCTGCTCTTCAAAGCCGGGGATGAAGGTGCCGGAGCCCAGCTCCAGAGTCTGATCCTCAGCAGTGCCGCCCTCAAAGGCCACGCCGTCTACGGTGCCGGCATAGTCCAGCAGCACCCGGTCATGGTCGGCAGCGGGACGCTCTACGTCCACGAAGCGGGCCTGAGACTCCTGCTCGCTCTTGAGCGCCATCTCCACTTCCTCGTCCGTAACAGTATACGCCTGACGGGGAATCTCTATACCCTTGTACTGACCCAAGGTGACGCTGGGACGAAGCTGTACCTCGGCTACGTACACGATACCTGCTTCTTCGCTGATTTCGGTGACGTCCACGGAGGGGCGGTCCACGGGCTGCAGGTTGTGCTCCTTAATGGCGGCATCGTAGGGTTCCGCCCAGCAAAGATCGAAAGCGGCATCATAGAATACCATGGGGCCGTAGTTGCTCTCGATCATCCGACGGGGGGCCTTGCCCTTGCGGAAGCCGGGAACGGGATACTTGGCACCGTTTTTATGGTAAGCGGTCTCCAGAGCGGCCTTGAAGGCCTCAGGGGAAACGGTAATGGTCAGCTTTGCAATATCGTGCTCCAACTTTTCGTACTGTGACATGATGTTCCATCCTCCTAAGCATTGTGATGCATAATTTCACAGGTTGATATTTTATCATCTTCCGCACCCAAATGCAAGGGGGCTTTTTCACTCCCCTCCCTATTTTGCATGGTTTTTCCACTTCCGTCACCATAAGGACATAATTTGCAGGTGAACTTATTGCAACATCTCCCCTATGCGCTTGATTCTCCGGCCCATTCGTGCTACTATACATATAAGTAGAAGTATACGCTTCCCCATGGGAATTTTGTAAGTTTGTAAGGAGCAAGTATGGAGAAAAAAGTTCTTGGACCCGGTTCCCTCTGTCTGATTGTCAACCCTACCGCCGGCAGCGGCAAAGCCATGGATGTGCTGAAAGAGGTGCAGACCCTGCTAAAAAGAGCGGAGGTTCCCTACACCCTGTGGGAAACCCAATACCCGGGTCACGGCACGGAGCTTGCCAAGAAGGCGGCTTTAGAGGGCTTTGACACCGTATGCGCTTTGGGCGGCGACGGCACCGTTCGGGAGATTGCCCTCGGTCTACTTGGAACCGAATGCACCTTGGCCATCATTCCCTGCGGCACGGGGAACGATTTTGTGCGGCCTCTGGAGATTCCCAAGGACCCCGCCGGTGCGGTTGACACCCTGCTGCTGGGGAAGCGCCTCACCGTGGACTGCGGCCGCGCCAACGATCTTCTGTATGTAAACGTAGCCGGCTTCGGCTTTGACGTAGATGTGCTGGACTCCGTGGAGCTGTTCAAGGGCAAGACCAAAAACGGCCGTTTGGCCTATTTAAAGGGCCTGTTCCACGCTTTAAAGAGCTTCCGGTTGCGCAAGGTGACCTATTCCATCGACGGCGGGGCGGAGACGCCCTGCGACTGCCTGCTGATCGCCGCCTCCAACGGCACCCATTTTGGGGGCGGGCTGGGCATTGCTCCGGAAGCGGATCCCGCCGACGGACTGCTGGACTTCTGCATCATCGGCAACGTGCGTAACCTTTGGGATGTATGCGTGCTGCTGCCCGCTTTTTTGCGGGGCACCTTCCTGAAACTAACTAAGTATGTAACCTACTGCCGCGGCAAGATTCTTACCGCCTGCTGTGAGCCCGCCTCCCGCATTCAGGTAGACGGGGAGCGGCTTCCCGGCACCCCCGTAACCTTCGCCCTTGCGGAGGAAAAACTGCGGGTGCTGGTGCCCTCATGGCGCAAAGAGAAGGTACGGGCATGAAGACACGGATCAACTATGTGCGCCTGATTCTGGTAGGCGGCTTCGGCATCGTCCTCATCGGCGGCGCCTTCGCCCTTTTGTATCTGCTTTTCGGAAACAAGGACGACGGGCTGACCTATGAGAAGGTGAACATAGAAGCCGGGCAGGAGTACTCCGTTTCCGGCGGCTATCTCAACTACGCCACGGACTCCTCCCTCATTCAGTACAATCTGGACACCGGGCGCATTACGGAAACCGCCCTGTCCGCCCCCATCGACGGCTTTGATGTTTCCTCCTCCATGACGGCGGTATATGCCGACTCCGCCTTCCAGCTGAAGAATTATGAGGTGCTGAACCTGTCCGGCACCATCCGCTCCGTGTCCTGCGGCACCCACTACTGCGCCGTGCTGCGCACCAGCCAGACCAGCGGCATAGACAGCATCGTCATCTTCAACGCTTCTGGCGACGCCGTGGGCAACCCCATTGACTTTACGGACACCAAAGTGGTGAGCTTCGGCTTTGATACCTCCGGAGAGCGGGAGACCCTGTGGGTCATTACCGTCAACACCGAGGCCTCCCTTCCCGTGACCACCATCCGCCTGTACGACTACAACAACGGCGGTACCATGAGCTACTACCCCACCTTCTACGACCAGAGCATTGAGAAGCTGGCCTTTACGGATGACTCCGTGTTCCTCATCGGCACTCAGGACATCATCCGCTACTCTCAAAGCGGCAGCAGGGAGCAGTACCGCATCAAGATTTACGGCAAAGAGGTGCTGGACTACCGCCAGAGCGGCGACTACGTATACTTTTTGCTCAAGCCCCGTGGGGAAAGCAGTTCCCACACCCTGTACGTCATGGCGCTGTCGGAAAGCGACACCTCCAACGCCACCTCCATGACCCTGTATGTAGGGGAAGAGGTGGTGCAGGCCTATCTGGCAGGCAGCGGCGTGCGCATCGTTACCGACGGCCGGTTTTTAAGCTATACCTTTGCAGGGAGACGGAGTAAGGATTTGGAGCTGGAGCATCCTGCTTCCAAGGCCGTAGCCCTGGATACCAGCCGCTTTTTGCTGGTCAGCGGTACGGACTGCTACATCTGCACGGATACCTAAGGCTTCCGTGTCTCAACTTTTTATTCGCCTACTCTATATAGAAAGGAGAGATTTGCCCCGTGATTGACTTTATCATCCTGCTGATTCTGGCCCTGTGCATTTTAGCCGGGTATTATAGAGGCGTGCTGTATTCTGCCATCAGTCTGGGGCTGACGGTGCTTTCCTTCCTGCTGGCGCTTTTGTGCTGTCCCCTGCTCTCCCACAGCATTCAAAA
>CAZPCH010000092.1:0-3720 GCA_964585055.1 uncultured Christensenella sp.
TCCTTCCAATAGGTCTCCTTCCAGGCATAGCCCCGGTTCCTAAGGCTTTCCGTGGCCACGGCGGCCATGCCGCAAAGCCCTGCGCCTGCAGGGGCGGCGCCCAGCAGGGTCATAAGCCCAATGATCCAAACGTTCTGAAACAGCACCCGTCCCAGAATATACAGGAGGCACGCCGGAAGAAGGCTGACCACCGTCAGTAAATTGGCATAGAACAACTCACTGAGGTATTCCCACAGGGTGACGAAGAAGCCCAGAAACCCGTGGCGGGGCTCTGCATTGCGGGCGGCTTCCTCATCGGATATTTCGTTATAGGAGCGGCGAAACAGCTTCATGGCTTAACCCTTTACGGCACCGGCCACCATGCCTTCCACCAACTGGTTCTGGAAGATGGTGAACACCACAATGGGGGGGATGATGGACATGGTGATGGCGGCGCCCAGTACGCCGTAGTTCCAGTCCTCGCCCTTAAGAAGGGTCAAGGCTACGGAGATGGGCATAATGCTTTCTCTGGTGGCCAGGGTCTTGGCAATGGTATATTCGCCCCAAACGTTATAGAAGGCGGACACAATGACGATGACCAGAGCGTTCTTGGCCATGGGAAGCATGATGTTCCACCAGGTGCGCACCACGCCGCAGCCGTCGATTTCGGCGGAGTCCTCCAGCTCCTGAGGCAGTCCCTTAAAGGTGCCTCGGGTGATGAAGATGGAGAAGGGCAGTACGCAGATGATGTTGGGCAGAATCAAGCCTATATAGGTGTTCAGCATGCCCAGCTTAAACTCCATCATGTAGATGGGAATGAGCAGCGCCGTTAAGGGGAAGGTCAGCACAAAGAGGATGGCGGCCAGCAAAGTGTTGCTCCCCTTAAAGGGCAGGCGGGCAATGGCGTAGCCGGCCAGAGAGGACATGACCACCGTAATGAGCACCGTGGACACGGTGACCACAATGGTATTCCAGTAGTATTTCAGGTACTTGGCGCCCCGGGCAAAGACATACTCGTAATTCTCCCAGGTAATTCTGTGGGGGAAGAAGGTGACCTCCTGCATAATCTCCTGAGAGCTCTTTACGGAAGTAAAGACGCAGTAGACCACGGGGATGATGAACAGCAGGGAAACGATGAGCAAAAGCAGGGTGACGATAATATTGCTCACATCTTTACGGCGGATTTTAATAGGTTTCATGGCTTAATCCTCCCGAGTGCTCAGCTTCATGTTCAGCAGGGCAAAGACCATGACAATGATGCTGAATATGAAGGACATGGCCGCCGCATACCCCATGTCATAGTTGAGGAAGGCGGTCTTGTAGATGTACATATAAAGAACCTGCGTGGCGTTGGCCGGGCCGCCGCTGGTAAGAACCATGGGGGTAACGAAGAGCTTCAGGGTCTGAAGCACCGCCCAAATGCCCACCACTACAAAGGTTTCGGACAGGCTGGGCAGGATGATGTGGAACAGCTTCTTAAAGCCCGTAGCCCCGTCCAGATCCGCCGCCTCCAGAATATCCTTGGAGATGCCCTGCAAGCCGGACAAAAAGAGAATGGTGCAGAAGCCCACCTTGTTCCAAAGGCTTACCACCACCACGCAGCCCTTGGCCGTGTTGGGGCTGGTGAGCCAGCCGGTGACCAGCTTGGGCAAGCCGATCTGCATGAGAAATTTATTGAAAATGCCGAAATTGTTGCCCAGCATCCAGCTGAACAGCAGACACACCAGAGAGGCGGGCACAACGATGGGCATAAAGATGGATGTGCGATAGAACCAGCTATGTTTGGTCTTTTTATACAAAAGCAAAGCAAGCGCCAAAGAGAGAACCATCATCAACACGAAGGAGATAGCCGAAAGCAGGAGCGTGTTGGACAACGCTTCTAAAAACAGCTTATCAGAGAACATGTTGATGTAGTTCTGCAAACCCACAAAGGTGGGCTTCATATCATAGGCGAAGTTGTAGTCCGTAAAACTGAGATAAAAGGTGTATACCAGGGGATACACAACGAAACAGAAAATAATCAGGCAGGCGGGCAGTACGAACAGCCATCCCCATTTCTGTTTCTGCTTCATGCGAATGCTGGTGGAAGTATGATTCATGGCGTGGTTCCTCTGAAATAAACTGGGCACGGAGCCGGCAGGGAAGATGCCGGCTCCGCTTACGGAGTATTCCCGCCCCGGGGAGGGAGCGGGAAGAGGGGGGGAATTGGCTTACTTATCGATGGAATTCAGCAGTTCTACCAACTGGTTTATAATGTCATCCGCAGAGGTGTTGGGATCCACCAGACCGGCCTGGAAGATGGCGCAGGCGCCGTCTACGTACTTCTGCTCCTCATTGTAGGAGGGAGAACCCAGAGCGTTGGCCATGGAGTCCTTGATGCTGGCCCATACGGGAACGGCCTCGATGGCGGCGTCAAAGTAGGTCTTGATAACGGACATCTTGCCGTACTGAGTGAAGGTGTTGGTCTGTACATGCTCGCCCAGAAGCTGCTCGGCCACAAACTGGCAAGCCAGATCCTGGTTGGGGGAGCACTTGGGCACGACGATGTCGCCGCCAAAGCCGATGGTGCCCATGCCGCCGGGGGTGTTGGCCAGAGCCATGGTGCCCTCGCCCAGCATGTTCTCAGCTTCCATCCAACGGCCAGCGGCCTCGTAGCACATAGCCAAAGTGCCGGCCTTCAGGGCGTTGCGGCCTGCGGAGTTGTCGGCAAAGGTCTCAATGGAGTATACACCCGCCTGGACACCCTTCTGCCAGTTGGCCACGATGGCACGGAACTCATCGTTGTCCACATCGTAGGTTACGCCGTCTTCGGTGACGATGTTGCCCTTGGAACCGGCCAGAGCACCGGCGATGATCATGGTCAGGTTGTTGCCGAACTGAATGGAAGCGCCCTGCTGGGTGACGTTGCCGTTCTCATCCCGAATGGTCAGCTTCTCAGCGAACTCATAGAACTCGTCCCAAGTCTTGGGCTGGAGAATGTTGCCCTCGGCATCTACAAGACCGGCGGCCTTGAACATCTCAACGTTGCAGCTAATGCCGTAGACTTCCTGAATGATGGGCATGGCCACCTGACGGCCGTCTACCTTACCATATTCCAGAACGCCGTTGCAGAACTGATCCTGAGGAACATAGGAGAAGAAGTCCAGATCCTTTTCCCAGTCGCAAATCAGCCCCTTGGCATCGAACTGCTTGGCAAACTTAACGCCGCCGTCAATGAACACGATGTCCACATCGGTGGTGTCCTGCATCCAGTCCAAAGTGTAGGTGGACAGAACGCTGGTGTCGGCGTAGGTGATTACCTCTACCTCAACGTCTTCATGATCCTTCATAAAGGCGGCAGCGGCGTCCTCAAGGAAGATCTTGGTGACCTGCCAGCTCTCGGCCGCTACCCGCAGCTTCCGCTTTTCGCCGGAAGCGGGCTTGGCAGCATCGGTCTGCTTGTCGTCGGCAGCACCGCCCTGCTGATTGTCAGCGGGAGCAGAGCAGCCTACCAGTGCCAGCACCATAAGGGCGGCCAGCAGCATAGCCAAAAATTTACGCATATTTTTTTCCTCCATCTTTTTTATCACGAAGCATTTTGCAATGCCCACATGCTTACATATACTTATTCAACACATCCTCGCTGCAAAGAGAAGCGGAGGCCTTGTCGATGAACAGATGAAAATCCGAATGGGTCTTCATCAGGGTGGCGGGGATCATGGGGGTTACGGTGTCCGCCTGCAGTACGGCTGCAATGGCTTC
>CAZPCH010000092.1:3730-5955 GCA_964585055.1 uncultured Christensenella sp.
CACATCCTTGGGTACGGGAGCCACAATGGTCTTGCACTCCATAATCCGATAGGGAGTCATGGAAATGGCCTGCTTGGGCACATCGTCGATGGTATCGAACCAGCCTTCGCCTACCTGCTGCTTCTTGCAACGGTCGTTGAGGTTGACCACGATGTAGCTTTCCTTGGTCTCAAAGTCAGCGGGGGGATCGTTGAAGGCAATGTGCGCATTTTCTCCGATGCCGATGACCCCGATGTCGATAGGCAGCTCCGTCAGGCGGCGGGTAAGCTCCTGAATATTTGCTTCCACATCCCCTTCTCCGTTGACAAAGACGGCCTCTTTGGGATGGACGATGTTTACGAACCGCTCCGTCAGGTACTTGCGGAAGGAAGCAATGTGGGTAATGGGCAGATTCACATACTCGTCCAGATGGAACATGGTGACCTTGCTCCAATCCACATCCTCCTTCACCAGAGCCTCCAGGGTTTCAAACTGGCTGGCACCGGTGGAAAGCACGATGCGGGCATAGCCCTGACGGCCAATGGCCTCGTTGATGCGCTGGGCAATAAGGCGGGCGGCCGCTTTCCCCAGATCCTGCTTTGTCTCGTTGAGATACAGATGCATGGTTTTTTCTCCTGTCTGCTTTATGTTCTTCACAGTCTCCCGCTCTATAACGTCGGACTGCATATAGATACTGAAGGCCAAGGGGTGACCTTCCAGTTCTCCCAATAAATACTGAGCCGCCATTTCGCCCATCTCCTTGGCGGGTACATGGACGGTGGTCAAAGGCGGGGTGGTCATGCGGGCATAAATGTTATCGTCGATGCCGATAACGGAAATATCCTCGGGCACCCGAATCCCCCGCAGGGTCAGGGTGGAAATTACACCGGCGGCCACGGAGTCGTTGTTGGCGGCAATGGCGGTGTAGAAGCGGCCGGAGGAAAGAATCCTGTCTGCCAGCTCCATGCCGGCGGTAAAATCATCGGGCTCCGTGGAAATGAAGATATCCCTGTCCTCCCTAAGAGGATGTCCGTTGCTGCGGAAAAAGTCGCTGAATCCCCCAACAAGGCTTTTGCGGGTGGTCTCCGCCATAAAGTCCAGAGTGGCCAAAGCCACGTTCCGATGACCGTGGGCGTACAGGGTCTGCGCCGCCTGCCTGCCGCCTCGGTGATAGTCAAAAAAGATACCCCGCAGACCGGGGAACCCGTCCACGGCGTCGTCGATGATAATGACCGGAATCCGCCGCTCCTTCATGGCCTGAAGGCCTCTGGCCATGTGGATGCTGACGCTGTTGGTGGCAATGATGATGCCGGCGACCATCTTACTGGTCAGACGGGTGAGAAACTCCTCCTCGTCCTGATTGTTTTGCTTTCGTAAAAAAACCAGCATGTTGTATCCGTTTTGCGTCAGGGTGCTTTCAATGCTGGTAAGAATGGTGGTATAAAAAGGATTGCGCAGGGAGGGCATGATTACCGCAATCTCTCGGGAGGAATTGGTTTTTAAGCCTCTGGCCAAAAGATTGGGGGTATACCCCAGCTCGGCGGCGCAGGCCTCAATGGCCATGCGGGCATCGGCGCTGACGGGATAATCGCTGCCGCTGAGCACACGAGAAACGGTGGTAATGGAATATCCGCATTTTCTGGCTACATCCTTGATGGTGATTGTATCCATGTCCGTGTCCGCCTTCCGTTCTCGTACTGCAGAAAACGATAGAAAACGTTTTCTATATAATAGTATACTGACTTTCATCGCCCTTGTCAATAGAAAAGCAGGGGCGGCGACTAATATATCAGCATGGATTTTTTTATCGTGCTTCCGCAAAATATGGAGATTTTTATGCTGATTTTTTAGGAATTTTTTGAGGCTGAAGTAAAATATAAGTTTTTTGCTCCTTTCGACAGGCGGGGAAGAGCAATCCCTTTTTGACGGAGGATATAGAAAAGGTTTTCTATAATTTGACAGAAAAGACTTCGGACGCAGAGGCGCACACGGGAAACAGCGGAGGCGTATGCGGGCGGAAAGGCAGAGCGGGGGCGCATACAAAAAAGCGCCCCGAAGGGCGCTTCGCTTATAAGGTGTGCTTACAGAACGGGAGTCCAGGCCAGAGCCAGTACTTCCTCGGCGTTGTCCATGGAGGTGATGAGACCCAGACGGATGTAACGCTCGATGAAGTCCTTCAGGGTGTCGCCGGTGAACTCATCGGAAAGACCAAACTGCAGGGAGGTGTTGATCATGATGTTCATCTC
>CAZPCH010000093.1:0-5926 GCA_964585055.1 uncultured Christensenella sp.
AAACTGCGGGAGAAGATGATTGCGGCGGCGGACGATTCTTTGCCCACCTCCGTTTACAACGCCAACGTGCTGGCCGCACAGCTGCACCCCGGGGTACAGCATGCGGTGGTTTCTCAAGTGGAGGAGCACGGGGACGCAAAGAGCTATGTGCTGGTTCCCGATGAACAAGCGGGCACCAAGAAGCTGGCATACTTCCGTGCCGGTCAGTATGTGAGCGTGGCTTTGGATATCGGCGAAGCCAAGCTCAACCGCCCCTATACCATCCGTTCCTGCCCCAAGGACGCTTTGAACGGCTCCTACACTCTGACCATTAAGCACACCCCCAACGGCTTTGCTTCCGAGTATATTTTGGACAACTGGGCCGTGGGCACCAAGGTGACCCTTTCCGGGCCTCTGGGGGATTTCTACTATCAGGATCTTCGGGATGCAAAGTCCGTAGTCGCCTTGGCCGGCGGCAGCGGCATCACCCCCTTCTATTCCATGGCCGCCGCCATTGCCGACGGGACGGAGGACTTTGACCTCACTATCCTCTACGGCAGTCGCACCAAGGCCTCCATCCTTCTTGGCAAGGAATTGGAAGACATTGCGGCAAAGAGTAACGGACGGGTGAAGCTGGTGAACGTGCTTTCCGACGAGGAAGCCGAGGACTGCGAGAAGGGCTTCCTGACTGCGGAGCTGATTAAAAAGTACGCCCCCGAAGGGGACTACAGCGTGTATATCTGCGGCCCCAAGGCCATGTACCGCTTCTTGAAGGGCGAGCTCGCCAAGCTGAATCTCAAGGCCCGCCGCATCCGCAAAGAGGTGCCGGGCGAGTACGGCGATCCTACGGGGGACGAGGCCTATCCTGCGCAGGCCGCAGGCAAGACCTACAATATCACCGTGATCATCCGGGGAGAAGCGCAGAACGTGCCCTGCCGCGCCGATGAGACTCTGCTTTCGGCCATGGAGCGGGCGGGTGTCCGTGCCCCCTCTCACTGCCGCAGCGGCGAATGCGGCTGGTGCCATTCCCGTCTGGTTTCCGGAGAAGTCTATATCCCTGAGGACAACGACGGCCGCCGCCTTGCCGATAAGAAGTTCGGCTGGATTCATCCCTGCCGCACCTATCCCCTCAGCAACATTACCCTGGACGTACCCGTACAGCTTTAATCGGGCTAAATACACTCCCTCGGTTTTACCGAGGGAGTTTTTATGTGCGCAAAAAAGCTCCCCGAATAGGGCAATGTTATTAACTTAAGGATTTGCTTTCTCTCCTGACCTCTTGTGACTTCGACTATCGTCTCCGTCACAATCCACCTCGACAACAGTTCACTGGGCTTTTGTCCAGAGGGAGGCAAGAACTGTTAAGCTTCTTTGCGAGCAACTTGTGCACCACGAAAGCCTCCCCTTGGTGAACAAGGGGAGGTGGATTGCGAAGCGTTAGCGGAGCAAGACGGAGGGGATGAGAGCAAGCCGTTTTTTCTTATCCCCTCAGTCACCTTCGGTGACAGCTCCCCTTACCCAATAAGGGGAGCCATGCGGCATAAAGGGAGCTTGTGCTTTCTTTATTTTTAACCGAGAAAGTGGCTTAAAAGCTGAATACCGTGAAAACTTCGTTCTCACGCTTGGCTCCCTCTGGACAGCAGTCCAGTGAACTGCTGTCGAGCTGGCCGGCGAAGCATTAGCGTAGCCAGACTGAGGGAGAGATAACGCCTCTTGTGCGCTTTGGTTCTTAAGTTAATGACATTGCCGAATAGGGGGAGCCGCAGGAAGGGGCGCATCAGTATGATAGATGAAATCCCTGCAAAAGGTGGCGGAGGGCGGCCTTCTGCCCGGACTGAGCCACGGCCTGCTGTAAAAGTTCGGGGAAGGCTTCCTCGGGAATGCGCAGGGTCTCCGGCCAGAAGCGGGCTTTAGATATGTATCGGCTCTGATTTTGATACACGTTCTCCATGGAGTAGAAGGGGAGATAGCGCATACTGCGCATGCTGTGCTCCATAATCAGCAGGTGGGGAGAGCGCATTTCGTAGGTGAGGTAGGTGTCGTCCGCTCCGTCCCCGTCCTTGTCCAAACGGTCAAAGATCATAAGTACGTGGGCGCCGTTGACCACCAAGTCCCCGCCGATGGCCTTGTCGTAGGGAATCTTATTGTCGTTGCTCTTAGCCAGAGCGCCGATGTTGAAAATCTTCCATCCCGTGCCCTCGTTGCTAAGGTTCAGCCCCGCCAGCTTAAAGGTCCACACCAAGGCCCCAACGCACTGCATGCCCGCATACCGGTAGGTGCCGTTGGCATCGGTGACGGGGGAAGCCAGCTTTTTGCCGAAATCGGGGTTGATGCCCCAATCCTCCTCCTGCTGGTAGGCCCCCTTCCCCTGATAGGGAATGGTATAGCCCCGCTCCCCCACATAGCTTAGTACAGCCGCTCCGGCGCTGAGGACCCCTTCCCGGGTGTACAGCCCCGCTTCCACGGCCTGTTCGTAAATATAGGCGTTGGCTTCCTGTACATCCAGCACCTCCTGGGCGGGGGACTGCAGGGGGGACAAGCCCTCGGCGTCGATGAAGTAATGATAGCCGGAGCGCACGGTCAGCGGGTAGGGGGCGCCGACACGTCCCTCTGCATCCCGCAGCCAGAGGTAATAGTCCCCGTCATACTTGAAGAAGGAGAAGGAGGTGCCCTCACAGTCCACCCAGTCCGGGGAGTCCGCCAAAGGCTCCTTCTCTATGCGGGTAAAACAGCAGGCGGCAATGGGGGCGGAGGCGGTAAAGCGCACCACACCCCCTGTAACGGAAAGTTCCTGCACCTGAGGGGCTTCCTCCCCAAAGGAAACCGTGGGCAGCAGACAGCACACCAACAGGAGGCAGACAAGGATTTTGATGCTTCTCATGGCTGTACCTCCCTTACAAAATGCAGATCTTCAAACCCTTCCTGCAGAAGGGTCAAATCGTCCCCCCTTTGGGAGAAGCCGCAGACGAAGCTGCCGCCCTCAAAGCTGAAATGCAGCGTTCCGTCCTCTTCCAAAAAGGTGCCTAAACAGGAAGCATCCCCATAGGTAAGGACAAAGGTATAGTCCCCTGCAAGAGTCAGGGTCAAAGACGCCCCGTCCATGCTTAAAACCCAGAGCCCTTCGTAGGGAAGGGGAACAGCCGTAGGTGTGGGGGTAGGGGCTTCGGTAGGCGCAGGGGTCGGGGAAGGGGCGGAGGAGGGGGAAGCGGGTTCCCCGCCTACGGTTACGGTAATGCTCTCCACTGCGGGAGGGTTGGTGCGGGGGGAAGGCTCCTCGCTGGGAGTCTTCTGTCCGCAGGCACAGAGCAGGCACAAAGCCCACATGGATACAAACAGAGCGCACAAGCGGCGCATAATCATTCCTCCTGATTGAAAACTTATCGAACCCGCAGCTCCCAAAAGGCTACGGCGCTGGCGGCGGCTACGTTTAAGGAATCCACCCCGTGGGCCATGGGAATGCGCAGGGTGTAGTCGCAGGCGGCAATGGTGCCGTCCTTCAGCCCGTCCCCCTCGGCGCCTAAGAGAATGGCCAGTTTTTTTGCGGCGGGGAGGGCGGGGTCGCCAAGAGACAGGGAGTCCTCCTTCAAAGCCATGGCGGCGGTGACAAAGCCCTGGGCCTTTAATCGGGACAGGGCGGCCTGGGGCCAGTCCTCCTCGGGAATATACGCCCAGGGAACCTGAAACACCGTGCCCATGCTTACCCGCACCGCCCGTCGGTTCAAAGGGTCGCAGCAGGTGGAGGTCAAAAGCAAAGCGTCCACATTTAAAGCGGCGGCGGAGCGGAAGATGGCACCGATGTTGGTGGAGTCCACCACTCCCTCCAAAATGGCGATGCGGCGGGCGTCTTTGCATAAGTCTTCCGGGGGAAGCTGTTTGGGGCGCTCCATGCAGCAAAGAATCCCCCGGGTCAATGCATACCCCGTCAGGGCGCAAAGCACCTCCCTGTCCCCCGTATACACGGGGCATTGGGGATGACCCTCTATAAGCTCCTTGCCCTGTCCCTCCAGGTGCCGCCGTTCCATGAGAAAGGAGCGGGGGCGGCAGCCGGCGGCCAGCGCACTGCGGATGACCTTGGGGCTTTCGGCAATAAAGATGCCTCGGCCGGGATCCAAGCGGTTTCTCAGCTGGTTCTCCGTCAGCTTTGCATATACATCCAGTTCCGGGACGTTTAATCCCTGTATCTCCAAAATCTGCGCCATGGCTTCCTCGTTTAAAAAGATTTTTTGTTATTATAGCATACGCAGCTTCCCTTTCAAAGCATGGGGGCGGGGGAAAGAATTAAAAATGTGTTAAAAAGTAAAATATGCATTAAACTTTGCCCGCCGCTCTTGACGAAGGGAACGGGGTTCTGTACCATGGGGATATCATGCAAAGCCCAAGGGCAGGCATTTCAGGAGGAGACGGTATGGATAGGAAAAAGCAGGTCATCATCATCGGCGCAGGCCCTGCAGGCTTGACGGCGGCGGTGGAACTGACAAAAAAAGGCTACGGTGTGACCATTTTGGAAGCCGGCGACCGCATCGGGGGCATTTCCCAAACCGTCTGCTACCACGGCAACCGCATGGACATCGGCGGTCATCGCTTTTTCACCAAGGACGAGGAGGTCAACCGCTGGTGGCAGGAACTGCTGCCCTTGCAGGGAAGCCCCGCTTGGGACGATTTGATTACCCATGCGGAAAAGGAATTTGCAAAAGACGGCCCCGACCCGGAGCAGACCGACGAAGTCATGCTCCTTCGGGAGCGGGTGTCCCGCATCTATTTCCAACATCATTTCTTTGACTATCCCATCTCCATGAAGTGGGAGACCATAAAGAACATGGGGCTGTTTACCACCATGAAGGCGGGGTTCAGCTATCTGTACGCCTGCGTGCACAAGCTGCCGGAGACGTCTTTGGAGAACTTTTATGTAAACCGCTTTGGGCGGGTGCTGTACTCCATGTTCTTTGAAAGCTACACGGAGAAGCTCTGGGGGCGGCATCCTCGGGATATTTCCGCCGACTGGGGCGCCCAGCGGGTCAAGGGGCTGTCCATCCGCGCAATTATCAAGGATATCTTCCGCAGGATTTTCCATATAGGCAGTCAGGAGGTGGAGACCTCCCTCATCGAGCAGTTCCACTATCCCAAGCTGGGGCCGGGACAATTATGGGAGCTGGCGGCCAAGAAGGCGCAGGAGAACGGCGCCCTTTTGCGCATGGAAACCCCCGTAACCGCCCTCCACGGAAAGGACGGGCGCATTACCTCCGTAACCGTGCAGACCAAGGAGGGGACGGAGGAGCTTTTTGCCGACGTCTTCCTTTCCTCCATGCCCGTAAAGGATTTAATGGCGGGGCTGGAGGGGGTCAGCGTTCCCGAGACCGTGACGAAGGCCGCAAAGGAACTGCCCTACCGGGACTTTGTTACCGTGGGACTGCTTCTAAAGCAGCTAAAGATCGGCAACAACACCAAGCGCACCACGGTGGAGGGGCGGATTCCCGACTGCTGGATTTATGTGCAGGATAAGGGCGTAAAGCTGGGACGGGTGCAGGTGTTCAACAACTGGTCGCCCTACATGGTGGAAAAGCCGGAAAGCACCGTTTGGGTGGGCTTGGAATATTTCTGTACCGAGGGGGACAGCATGTGGACCATGTCTGATGAGGAGTGGCTGGCTCTCGGTCAAAAGGAGCTGTGTGCCATAGGCCTTATGGAAGAGGGCACCGTGCTGGACGGCCATGTGGAGCGGATTCAAAAGGCCTATCCCGCCTACTTTGACGGCTATGCCCATATGGACGAGATTATAAAGTATCTCAACGGCTTTGAAAATCTCTATTGCATCGGCCGCAACGGACAGCACCGCTACAACAATATGGATCATTCCATGGCCACGGCCTTTGCCGCCGTGCGGGCCATGAAGGGAGAGGGAAGCCGGGAAGCCCTTTGGCAGGTGAACACGGAAAAGGTGTACCACGAA
>CAZPCH010000094.1:0-5903 GCA_964585055.1 uncultured Christensenella sp.
ACAACGGAGCCGTTGGAGATGATGTTGTCATTGCCCTTGGTGTTGCTGCTGCGGGCGGAAGTCCGATGCTGTCCCTTTACGGCCAGTACGTTTTCGGCGATGGAGTCGCAGTAAAAATACTCTTTCCACTGGTCAGCCAGCACACCGCCGGCGGCACCCAATGCAGCTTTGATAAGTCCCATGTTGATTCTCCTTCTTGTGTTGTTGATTTTTTCATCCCCCAAGGGGGATATTCCGCTTTTGTCTTTTTTATTAACTCTTTTTCCGTACGCCCCTGTTTAGAGGCTTGCGGCGGATGGCGTCTGCTCCTTGGAAACGCTTACCCGCTTCCCGCACTGGGGGCAGTAGCGGCAGTCCCGTGAAAGCACCGTCCCGCAGTGACTGCAGCAGGGGTGGCGGCGCTCATACCAGGCAAGGAGGGTTAAGGCCGGCAAGGCTTCCCCGCAGCATGGACAGGCTTTTCCGCTCCCCGTGGTCAGCGTGCCGCAGACGGGGCACACCCGGGTCTTCTTCATTACCTCCGGCCCGAAGCCCAGCCGAGCCAGCCCTTCATACTTAAGCCTTCTGGTCATGCACATCCTCTCCTTCGTAATACAGGGGCTTTCCGCAGGCGGGACAGCATCTGGCCTCTTCCGGCACCCGGGCTCCGCAGAATTTGCAGAACCGTGCCTCCCCTTCAAAGGGAGCGCACTCGATGCACTCCAGCACCTCCGGGTTGTAGGCCACGTCAAAGACCCACCTCCCGCACTTTTGGCACCGGTTGAAGTGACTGCGTCCTTCCCTTTCCCAAGCGGTCAGCAGGGCTTCCTCCTCCGTCGCCCCCTCATAGGAGCGGCAGGTGCAAACCCCGGCGCCGGTAACGCCGCAGAGAAACTTGTACCGAGTTCCCTCCGCCGTGGGCATACGCACATATTCGGCGGTCTTCCTTTTGTCCATTTGTCTGCTCCTCCCCCCTTTGCTTTGGGAATCCATGTTGAAATTCCCAATGCCTTCTGATATAATACTCAAAGATTGCTGAGGCGGCAGGAAACCATTCTGCTCCTGCAAGCATAAGTATACACCATCCAAGGGCAATTTGTCCCCCTCAAAATCCCTCAAATTGATAGGATGCGGGATGGAATTTGAGCTTTTTTCGTTAAATCGCTCAAAAACGGACACTTTGCTTTAAACCATAGCGGCAATAAGCCGGGAGGAACCATGAAAAAAGCCATCGCCCTCATTTTGACTCTGCTGACCCTGATGCCCCTGCTGGGAGGCTGCGGGGAGAAGTCGGCTCTGGACCCCGAGAACCCCGTCACCCTGACCATGTGGCATGTGTACGGGGAGCAGGCGGATTCCCCCATGAACCGTCTGGTGGAGGAGTTCAACCGCACCGTGGGCAAGGAGCAGGGCATTCTCATTCATGTGACCCTCATGTCCAGCACCGCCCAGATCGGGCAAAAGCTGCTGGACGCCCAGGCCCAGACCCCCGGGGTGCCCGATATGCCGGATTTGTTCTTCTGCCACAGCAACAACGCCGAGGAGCTGGGAGCGGAGAACCTGCTGAACTGGAAGACTCTGTTTACGGAGGAGGAGCTGAAGGCCTATGTGCCCGGATTCTTGGAGGACGGCATGGTGGGGGACGAGCTGTGCGTGTTCCCCGTGTCCAAGTCCACCCAATTGCTCTTTGTCTCCGGCACCCAGTTTGACCGCTTCGCCGCCGACACCGGCTGTACCTATGGGGATCTTGCCACTTGGGAAGGCTTCTTTGACACGGCGGCAAAGTATTATGACTGGTCGGGAGGCAAGGCCTTCTGCGCTCTGGACTACCTGATCCGCGCCGTGGAGCTCGACGCCATGGAGCAGGGCGGCGAAAACTTTTACACCTCTGAGGGCTGGTACGATTTTGACAACGCCGCCCTGAAATCCGCCTATATGGCTCTGGCCGAAAGCTACGCTCAGGGGCACATCCTCGTCTCCGACCTGTATGCCAACACCCAGATGATGACCGGCGAAGTAGCCGCCGGGCTGGGCTCCACCGCTTCCATTCTCTATTACAACGACACCGTCACCTACCCCGACAACACCTCCGAGCCCATGGATCTGCGCATTCTGCCCATGCCCAAGGCCGCAGGAAAGGATTTGATGATTACTCAAGCGGGGGTGGGTCTGTGCGCCTACAAGACCACCGACCAGAAGGCCGAGGCCGCAAAGGTCTTTGCCCGGTGGCTGACGGAGCCCGCCCGCAATCTGGAGTTTTGCGTGGGCTCCGGCTATATGCCCGTAACGGAGGAGGCCTTTGCTCAAATCGACGGCTATGACTTTGCCTCCGAGCCCTATCGGCGGCTGTACACCACCCTGCAAGAGGTAAACGAAACCGCCGCCAAAGTGGTGCGGGAGCCTTCCTTTGCCGGGTACTACAGCAAAGTGTATGCCCTGTATGACGGTCTGCGGGAGATGCAGAAGACCATTCCCCAGCGGCTGTCTCAGGGGGAAAGCAAGGAAACCTTGGCGGCAGAAGCCTGGACGCTGCTGCTGGGCATTCAATAAGGATTTAAGATATGCGGCGGGCACTCCCCTTTATGAAAAAGAAGCAGGCCCTCAATCGGAAGCTGTTTGTGTACATGTTTCTGCTTGTGGCTCTGCTTTTGCTGCTGTTTTTTATCGGCATGCTGCTGATTGACGGCTACTCAGGGGTCAAGGAGCAGTTAGGGGACACGCTGAAGTTTCAGTCCGAGGTCTTTGAGCGGCAGATTACTTCCTATTATAGCAACTTGGCCGTCATGGGCATTCAGCTTTCCGAAAGCACGGGGCAATACCTGGACGCCTATCTGGAGGAAAACGGCATAGGCTTTGAGGGGGTCAAGGGCTCCCAGAGTCATATTGCAAGCATACAGGAGGGGCTCATTGACTCCCTTCGCCAAAAGCTCATGGAGACAAACTGCTCCGGAGCCTTCATTCTCTTAAATACCCAAGTAAATTCTCAGGTGGAAAATGCCGAAACCTCCCGCAGCGGCCTGTATTTGCAGCGGAACAGTCTGGACTCTACGGACACCAGCATTCTTTTATACAGAGGCCTTGCGGAGGTGGGCAAGAATCATGAGGCCATGCCCCACCGCAAGTGGCGGCTGGAGTTTGACACCGATCAATTTCCCAACTATAAGGAGCTAACCTCCCTGCCCTACACCGCCTTAAGCAAAAGCTACCGCCTGACGGATGTGGTCACTCTGCCCGGCACCAGCGAACGGGTCATGCTGCTGACTCTGCCCATATACGGGGAGGGGCGCACCTTTTACGGTCTTTGCGGGCTGGAGGTCAGCGAAAGCTACTTTAAGCACATCTTTGCCCAGCCTTCGGAGCTGAACCACGCCGTCTTCTGCCTGAGCCGAGGCACCTATGGGCTGATTCAAGCCGAAGAAAGCCTGACCGCCGGCATCACCAACGATTACTATCTGGCGCCCTCGGGCACCTTCCGCTCCCTGCCCTTCGGCAGCGAGCTTTTTACCTGCGAAAGCGAGGATGCCGCCTACGTGGGCACCATCCGCACCCTGCGCCTTTGCCCCGGGGCAGAGCTGTTTTCCGTCAGCACCCTTATGCCTCGGGAGGACTATGACCGCTTAGCGTCGGAGAACACCCTGCGCATTGCCCTTTTGGCGGCGGTGATTGTCTTCCTTTCTGCGGCCTGCTGTCTCTTTTTCAGCAGACGGTACCTGCGGCCGCTGAAAAAGAGCCTCCGTCAGATTCAAAAGAAGGAGTATGCCACCGCCGAAAGCTCCCTGGAGGAGATTGACGACTTGTTCGCCTTCTTGGCGGAGCAGGACCGCCTGCAGGAGGAGGCCCTGGCCGCCGTACGGCAGGAGAAGACCTCCATGGAGGCGGAGCTGGCTCAAATGGAAGCGGAGCGCTCCCAAGACAAGCAGGAACTGCAGCGGCTGGCCTATGCCCGCAAGAACGAGGTGGATCCGGAGGATTATGAGAATTTCCGCAAGGGCATTCAGGATCTGACCCTTACGGAGCGGCGCATCTTCGACTACTATCTGGAAGGAAAGTCCGTCAAGGAGATTACGGAGCTTATGGGGGTAAAGGAGTCCACCGTCCGCTTCCACAACCGAAACATCTACACCGCCCTTGGGGTCAACTCCCTGAAGCAGCTTCTGCGCTGTGCGGCCATTATGCATCAGGAAGAAGAGATTTAAGCAGTAGAAGCCGGGGGCGGGGGTTGGAACGGCGGAGCCGTTCTCTTTGGGCTTTGCCCAAAGGGCTGCCGCAGGCAGCCCAACCCCCGCCCCCGCTCCCTTTTCCAGCCCTCTTCCTTTGTCCCGTTATGAATTCTTTTCACGCTTCGGCCGTGCTATGAATTATCTTCAAATTCGAAAATAAACTTCCACGATTCGATTTTTGGATTTGAAGGATATATAATTTAAAAAATCCCTGTATACCTGTATTTTCTGCGTTTTTTTGCAGGATTTGACATATTGCAACCCTGCGCGTTTTATGGTATAGTGCATGGGTACGAATTTAAAGAACAAGGATAGAACAATGCAGTTAGAAAAAATGCTGGCCATCCGGAACAACAAGATCATCTACCGGGACGGCGACACCTGCTACAAGGTCTTCTCCGAAGGCTACGCCAAGGAAGGCGTATTTAAGGAAGCCTTCAACCAGACCCAGATTGAAAGTCTGGGGCTCAGCGTACCTGAAGTACGCAGTGTCTTTTGCTACGAGGGCAAGTGGGTGTTGGCCACCCAGTTTATCCCCGGCATGACCCTCTCCCGCCTTATGGTGCGGGAGCCCGAGAAAAAAGCCGACTACATGAAGCTGTTTGTGGAAGTGCAAAAGAGCATGCACGAAACAAACTGTCCTCAGCTTGTGCGCCTACAGGAGAAAATGGACAGCCGCATCAGCCGGACGGATTTGCCTGCCACCGTGCGCTACTCCCTCCACGAGGACATTCTCTCCATGCCCCGCCAGAACCATATCTGCCACGGGGACTTGGTGCCCTCCAACGTGCTGCTGCGGGAGGACGGCGTCCCCTTCATTTTGGACTGGTCCCACGTCACCCGCGGCTATGCCCCCGCCGACGCCGCCCGCACCTACCTTCTGCTCACCCTCAACGGGGATAAGGAAGGGGCAGAGCTGTATCTGCAGCTGTACTGCCAAAGCAGCGGTCTGGAAGAGAGCGTCATCCGCCGCTGGCTCCCCGCCGTAGCCGCCTCTCAGCTGGTGCTGGGAAACGAGACGGAGCGGGAGATTCTCCAGGGCTTCATCGGCTGCTGAGAAGCCCATTCCATAACGAAAAGAAAGCTGGTATTTACATATGACGATTTTAATCTGCATCGGCTCCTCCTGCCAGGAAAAGGGATCCCGCCAAGTGGTGGAGAAGCTGCAAAAACTGATTCGGGACAATAACTTGGGCGACAAGGTTAAGCTTAGAGGCCTGGACTGCATGGGTCGGTGTCAGGAGGCCGTCTGCGTGGCCATAGACACCGCCGACACCGTTTACTCCGTCTCCCCCGACACCGTGGACGCATTCTTCACGGAGCATATTTTGCATCGGGCGTAACCCCCTTTGGGAAAGGCAGTAAGTATGAGAAAATTCGATACCAACGTACAATATACCAAGTACCTAGTCCTGCGGGAGGTAGCCAGAGAGGCATGGAACGATACCCTTCTGGACAATGCGGCGGACATTCCCGCCCGCATCGCCCCCGGAGGCAGTCAGGTCACCAACTGCTGCGTGTACAAGGAGCGCACCGTCCTCTCCGAGCGGGTGCGCATGGCCGCCGGCGGACATCGGGACAACCCCAACGTCATTGAAGTGCTGAACGTAGCCTGCGATGAGTGCCCCTGGTGCGGCTATGTGGTCACCAACTACTGCCGTGGTTGCCTGGCCCACCGCTGTATGGACGTTTTACCTCGGGGTG
>CAZPCH010000095.1:0-5840 GCA_964585055.1 uncultured Christensenella sp.
ACTCAAGGCAGACCCCTACGCCCGCCGGGGGGAGCCTTTGGGTACGGCCTCCCTGCTTCTTTGCGACAGAGTCTATCCCTGGCAGGATGCAGGCTACATGCGCACCCGCCGGAACCCCCATCAAAAGCCCATGAACATCTACGAGATGCATTTGGGAAGCTCGAAAAAGGGGCTTTCCTACCGGGAATTGGCGGAGGAACTGGTATCCTACGCAAAGGATATGGGCTACACCCATTTGGAACTGATGCCCCTGATGGAATACCCCTACGACCCAAGCTGGGGCTATCAGGTAACAGGCTACTTTGCCCCTACGGGACGCTACGGCGCCCCCGAGGATTTAAAATATCTCATTGACAAGGCTCACTGTGCGGGGCTGGGCGTCATTATGGACTGGGTGCCCGCCCACTTTACCCGAGACGCCTACGGCCTTGCCTACTTTGACGGAGGCAATCTCTACGAGCATCCCGACCCCCGCCGTGCGGATATGCACCAGTGGGGCACCTTGCTCTTTGACTACGCCCGCCCGGAAGTGCAGAGCTTCCTCATCTCCAGTGCGGTATACTGGCTGGAGGAGTTTCATCTGGACGGTCTGCGGGTGGATGCGGTCAGCTGCATGCTGTACATGGACTTTGGCCACGATGACGGAAGCTACCTTCCCAACGCCATGGGCGGACGGGAAGACTTGGGGGCCATTGACCTGATTCATAAGCTCTCCGCCGCCGTACATGCGCTCCCCGGCCACAAGCTGTTGATTGCAGAGGAAAGCACCGCCTTCCCCAAGGTCACCAACAAGCACGGGGAGAGTCTGGGTTTTGACTTCAAGTGGAACATGGGCTGGATGAACGACATGCTCCGCTACATGGGCGAGGATCCCATTGCCCGCAAGTGGCACCACGACAAGCTGACCTTCTCTTTGACCTACGCCTTCAGCGAGCACTACATGCTCCCCTTCTCCCACGACGAGGTGGTCCACGGGAAGAAGTCCATGCTCAACAAGATGCCGGGGGACTACGAAGGAAAGTTTGCCCAGCTTCGGCTGTTGTACACCTACCTTATGGCGCACCCGGGCAAAAAGCTGACCTTCATGGGCATGGAGTTTGGACAGTTTATTGAGTGGCGGTTCGGAGAGTCTTTGGACTGGCTGCTCTTGGATTACCCCCAGCACAAGGCCCTTCACGGCTTTGTAAAGGGGCTGAACCACTTTTACAAGGAGCATCCCGCCCTCTATACAAACGATGACGGCTGGGACGGCTTTGACTGGTGCTCCGTAGACGATGCGGACCACTCCGTGGTCTCCTTCCTGCGCAAAAGCGGCAAGGAGACACTGCTGTGCGTATTTAACTTCACCCCCGTGGCTCGTCCCGATTACGCCATGGGCACGGCGCTGCCGGGGACATACACCCCCGTTTTCTCCACCGACCCTCTCCCCGAGGGCGGAAAGGCATACAAAACGGAGCCCGTCCCCACCATGGGCAAAATGCACACCCTGCGTCTGCCCCTATCCCCCTTCGGAGGCGCCTATTATTTGTACCGGCCGGAGAAAAAATCCTCCGGCTCCAAGCAGTCTTAGCCGCCCTTTTGCGGGGCAGCCCCTTTCTTCGGATCAAAGACCGCACGGTCTTGCTCGCATAAATCCTAACGAATCAGGAGGATCAGGATGAAAAAGAAAATCGTGGCCATGCTCCTTGCGGGAGGACAGGGAAGCCGTCTGGGGGTGCTCACCTCCAAAATGTCCAAGCCTGCCGTTCCCTTCGGGGGCAAGTATCGTATCATCGACTTTCCCCTTTCCAACTGTGTCAACTCGGACATTGACACCGTCGGTGTGCTGACTCAGTATCGGCCTTTGGCGCTGAACTCCTACTTAGGTACGGGACAGCACTGGGATTTGGATCGGAACCACGGAGGCGTGTTTGTTCTGCCTCCTTACATGACGGATAAAACGGGACAGTGGTACAGCGGCACGGCCAACGCCATTTGGCAGAACCGTGAGTTTGTGGATCAGTACAACCCCGAATACGTCCTCATCCTTTCCGGCGACCACATCTACAAGATGGACTACGACCAAATGCTTCAGTTCCACGTGAAGATGGACGCCGCCGCCACCATCGCCGTCATCAACGTGCCTCTGGAGGAAGCCCACCGCTTCGGCATCATGAACACCGATGACAGCGGCCGCATCACCTCCTTTGAAGAAAAGCCTGCTCACCCCAGAAGCACCAACGCTTCCATGGGCATCTATATTTTCAACTGGCAGAAGCTGAAGGCCTACATGGAGCGGGACGATGCCGATCCCAACTCCGAAAATGACTTCGGCAAGAACATCATTCCCGCCATGCTGGATGCAGGAGAGACCATGGTGGCCTATCCTTTCACCGGATACTGGAAGGATGTTGGTACGGTGCAGAGCTTCTGGGAGGCCAACATGGACCTGCTGGGCTTCCCCCCTGTGCTGGATCTTAACGACAGCAACTGGAAGATCTACACCCGCAACCCCGTAAAGCCCCCTCACTATGTGGGCACGGAGGCCTATGTGCGCAACTCTCTTATCTGCGAAGGCTGTGTGGTAGACGGCGCCGTGGAAAACTCCGTTCTCTTCTCCGGCGCTACGGTGGAAAAGGGTGCCCGGGTTACGGACTGCGTGATTCTGCCCAACGCCCATATCGGCGCCAACTGCGATCTGCATAAGGCCATCGTAGGCGAAAACACCCAGGTGGGAGCCTACACCGTCATGGGCGGGCCTTTGAGACCCGGGGAAAAGGTGGACAATGCCCTGACCGGGGATATTACCCTGGTAGGAAACGATGTCATCGTTCCTCCCTGCAGCTATCTTGCGCAGGGTGCCGTACTTAACGCCACTACTCAGGAGGTGCACGCATGATTTCCAATGCCTTTGGTTTGATTTACGCCGGGGAAAGCAATCCCCATCTGAAGGATTTGACCCTCTCCCGCTCCATCGGCGCCGTGCCCTTTGGCGGGCGGTACCGCTGTATTGACTTTATTCTCTCCGACATGGTCAACTCCGGCATCACCAGCGTGGGGGTCATTGCGGAGAAAAACTACCACTCTTTGATGGATCACCTTGGCTCCGGAAAGGAATGGGATCTTCACCGCAAGCGGGAGGGACTGTACATTCTGCCTCCCTTTATGACCAAGGATTCCTCCGAGATTGCCACGGGCTCCGTGGGCGCCATCCGCTCCGCTTTGGGCTATGTCCGCCGTGCCCCCGAGCCCTACTGCATTCTGTGCGCTTCGGGCATCGTACTGAACATGGACTTGACCCCCATGATGGAACAGCACTTATCCAGCGGCGCGGACATCACCATGCTCTACTGCGACGACGGCGGGAATGTATCCGAAGAGTCCGAGCGGGATCTGCGCTTTGTCATGGACGAGAACCGCCGCATTATCGACATGGAGCTGGACTCCTACCGTCCCAAGAGCATCAGCAGAAGCTGCGACATCCTCATTCTCCACAAGGATCTGCTCATGTACCTGATTGACGAGGCCTATGCCCGTGGGGAATACGACTTCCGCCGGGATGTCATCCTCAAAAAGTACCGCACCCTGCGCATTATGGGCTACCCCCACAAGGGCTATTTGGGAAGGCTCACCTCCATCTCCAATTACTACCGCTGCAGCATGGAATTGCTCAGCGGCAAGGTGCGCAATGAGCTGTTTAACCCCGAACAGCCCATCTACACCAAGGTCAAAGACGAGGTGGCCGCCAAGTACGGCAGTGAAGCTACGGTGAAGAACAGCATCCTGGCCGACGGCTGCAGCATCGAAGGGCGGGTGGAAAACAGCATTCTCTTTAGAGGCGTGTCCGTAGCCAAGGACGCCGTGGTGCAAAACAGCATCCTCATGCAGGGGGTTACGGTGCAGGCCGGCGCCAAGCTGGATCACGTGATTCTGGACAAGGGCGTCACCATTCTCCCCGGGCGGAATCTGGTGGGGTACGAGAGCTTCCCCATCGTCATCCGCAAGAACCTGACGGTATAAGACTTTGGGGGCGGATGCATGTCCGCCCCTTGACATTTTTTCTGCGGAGGTTTATAACAATGCAAACGAAACAGCCAAGCCCCAAGCGCCCGCCGCTGAAGGTGCTTTTCTGCGCCAGCGAGTGCGTGCCCTTCATTAAGACGGGAGGTCTTGCAGACGTGGCCGGCTCCCTCCCCCGCTCCCTGGTGCAGGGAGGAGACGACGTGCGGGTGATTCTGCCCAAGTACCGTCTCATCCCCTATTCCTACATCTGCTCCATGGAGCATGTGGTGGACTTCACCATCCTCATGGGCAGTCAGAGCGTGTACTGCGGCATCGACACCCTGGTAGAGGGGGGCGTGCGCTACTATTTTGTAGACAATCTAGCCCTCTTCGGCGGGGACAGCGTATACACGGGAAACGAGGAGGAAGGCTACCGCTTCGCCTTCTTCTGCCGAGCGGTGCTGGAGGCCCTCCCCCGCATCGGCTTCTTCCCCGATGTGCTCCACTGCAACGACTGGCAGACGGGACTGATTCCCGTGCTTCTGCGCAAGCAGTACGCAGGGGATGCCCGCTATGACCGGGTGCAAACGGTATACACCATCCACAACCTGCGGTATCAGGGACTGTTCAACTGGCAGAACATGAACAGTTTTCTGTGCCTGCCCGGGGATGTATTCACCCCCGAGGGGCTGGAGTTTTACGGGTGTCTGTCCTTCATGAAAGGGGGACTTGTGTATTCCGACAGAATCACCACCGTCAGCCCCACCTATGCCGAGGAGATTAAGACTCCCTACTACGGGGAGCGGCTGGACGGTCTGCTCCGCCACAGGGAGAGCGTGCTTTCGGGCATTCTCAACGGCATTGACACCGAGGCCTATGACCCGGAGCGGGATTTGTATCTGCGGGTGTCCTACTCGGCGGATAACCGTCGGGGGAAGGCCGTGCAGAAGGCCGCTTTGCAGCGGGAGTGCGGGTTGGAGGTCAAGGAGCATACGCCCCTTATGAGCATGATTACCCGCCTGTGTCCCCAGAAGGGTCTGGATTTGGTGGAGTGCGTGCTGGACGATATTATGCGTCAGGACATCCAGCTCATCTTCCTCAGCAAGGGGGATCCCCACTTTGAGGACTTCGTCCGCTGGGCGGCGGAACGCTACCCCGGCCGCATTGCCGCCAAGGTGGAGCTCAACGAGCCTTTGGCCCACAGGGTCTATGCCGGCAGCGACATGTTCCTCATGCCCTCTCAGTTTGAGCCCTGCGGCCTAAGCCAGCTTATCGCCCTGCGCTACGGCACCATTCCCATTGTGCGGGAAACGGGAGGACTTCAGGACACCGTCATTCCCTTCAACGTGTATACCGACGAGGGGAACGGCTTTTCCTTCCGTCCCTACAACGCCCACGAAATGCTCTATACCATTGAGCGGGCCTGCGGGTACTACAAGGACAAAGCCCTTTGGAACAGGCTTATGGACAGAGCCATGGCCAGCGATTATTCTTGGCCCAGATCTGCCGAAAAGTACAGGGAGCTGTACCGCTCTCTGGTATAAATCGAAACATCAGGAGAACACTTATTCATGGACAACGAGATCAGAAGGATCGGCATTTTGACCAGCGGCGGCGACGCCCCGGGTATGAACGCCGCCATCCGTGCCGCCGTGCGCAACTGCCTGCGGCATGATATCATCCCCGTAGGCATCCGCCGCGGGTATAACGGCCTTATTCACGCCGATATGTATGAAATGAACGCCAACGATGTAGCCGGCATTGTCTCCCGCGGAGGCACCATGCTGTACACCGCCCGCTGCGAGGAGTTCAAAACCGCCGAGGGCATCGCCCAAGCCGTGCGCACCTGCCGCTACTCC
>CAZPCH010000096.1:0-5783 GCA_964585055.1 uncultured Christensenella sp.
CAGCGTCAAAGGAAGAAGCTTCCTGTATCCGGTGGCCCTCCGTCCGGGCAATGGTCTTTGTCCGGGACAGGGGTGCTTTAGAAACATTGCTTATGTTTCTGGCCATGTCGGCATACCCCATGCCCGTAGCAATGCCCCGGCTGATTTCCTGGGTGATGGTCTTCTTCAGCTTGTCCACATTTACGCCCAGGGCATTGTACAGGCCGTTGCTCACCTTACTATCCGTTAAAACGGCCTTCACTACCGCTGATTGGTCGATTGGCGTTATGATGGGAATCCCCTGATTGGCAATGCTGTACATGGTGCCGATATAGCCGCTCTCGTAACAGTCCTTCAGGTACTTGTCAATGGTGGTGTAGTTATCCCCGTGCATCTTGGTCAGGATGCTGCCTATCTGCTGCTGCAAAGCCTTTTGGTACTGCTGCTGGTAGATTTTGGACTGGGATCACCCCTGCGCATGCGTGGAAAAGGGAAACGGGGTTCGTTACTTTCAGATAACAGGCACGGGCATCCCCATACTGGCGTGCGTGGCTTTCACTGTCCGTAAAGTAAAAGCCTCTTCCATACAGATTGGAGTGCGAAGCCTTTTTCCTGTCAAACACAGTAAAGCTTTCCCTACCTCCACGATACATGACCTTTAACCGCCCCTGCTCGTCACGGATTACAGAATCCTTGAAGTACTCCTGCTGCCCTTTAGACAGTTCCCTGCCTGTGGAGTCGTCCAGTGAAAAGTTTTCCTTGACATTCTGTGCAGAATCGGATAGACTTCTATTAAGGGAATCCCCGGGTACATAGTCAATCGCTTCTTGCGTAGTAACTATGGTGGGGATTCTCTTTTTTAGTTCAAAGTCAGCAGGAACAATATCTGTCATATCATATACGACACGTTCCCCTTGGTCTGTGATGCCTACAGCCACATCAGCACTGTACTTTGCGTCTCCAGACATAATCAGAGTAGAACCGTGATGGGCTGTCTTAAATTATACGGGACAAGCTGATACTTTGCAATCCTGAATTAAGATATCCGCAGGAAGCGAAATCCCCCTTCCGTTTTCTTCCGCTTTACACGAACAAAAGTTCGTGTTATACTATAAGTGGAGCGGAAATGAGAGAGGAGGGATGAAATGGGCTGCTACATTGCCATTGATTTGAAGTCCTTTTATGCATCCGTTGAGTGCGTGGATCGGGGGCTGGATCCTTTGCGCACCCATTTGGTGGTAGCGGATGAAAGCAGAACGGACAAGACCATTTGTCTGGCGGTTTCCCCTGCCCTGAAAGCCTTGGGAATTCCCGGCCGTCCCCGTCTTTTTGAGGTGAAACAGCAGGTAGAGAATTTGAACCGCATGCGCAAAGAACAGGCGCCCGGACGCCGCTTTACGGGAGAAGCGTATACCTGTCAGGAGCTAAAGAATCCCGCTTTATCCCTGGGCTTTTATGCGGCAATGCCCCGCATGGCTAGATATATTGAAGTCAGCTCCAAAATTTACGGCATATATCTAAGATATATTGCTCCGGAGGACATCCATGTTTACTCCATTGACGAGGTATTTATGGATGTTTCCGGATACCTGCACACCTACGGTCTTACCCCCAAGGAGTTGGCCGTTATGCTGATGCAGGAGGTATTGAAGGAGACGGGCATCACGGCTACGGCCGGAGTGGGCACCAATCTATACCTTGCCAAGGTGGCCATGGACATTGACGCCAAGCATATGCCGCCGGATGAAAACGGAGCCAGAATTTCGGAGCTGACGGAGCAAAGCTATCGGGAGCGCTTGTGGAACCACCGTCCCCTTACGGATTTTTGGCGCATTGGCCACGGCTACGCAAAAAAACTGGAAAATCAGGGCCTATACACCATGGGAGACATTGCCCGCTGCTCTTTGGGAAAGGCGGACGAGTATTATAATCAAGAGCTTCTGTATCGGCTTTTCGGAATCAATGCGGAACTGCTCATCGATCACGCTTGGGGGATGGAAAATTGCACCATGCAGGATATTAAGCAGTATAAACCCGGGTTTAAGAGCGTCAGCTCCGGTCAGGTACTGCAGAAACCCCACACCTTTTCCTCTGCCCGCTTGATTCTGCGGGAGATGGCGGAGGCGCTGTCTCTGGATTTGGTAGAGCAAAAACTGCTTACAAGCCAGCTGACCGTCACGGTGGGGTACGACAAGGAGAATCTTTCAGACCCCCTTCTTCGCCGAGAGTACACCGGCGCTTTTACCATGGATCACTATGGCCGCCCTGTGCCAAAAAGCGCTCACGGCACGGTGCATCTCGCCTCCCCCACCTCCTCTACGCCGGAATTGCGGGAAGCGGCCGGCGAACTTTTTGACCGCATCGTAAACCGTCAGCTGCTGGTGCGGCGGCTGAACATTACGGCAGAAAATGTGTTGAAGGAAGAGGAAGTTTCTGCAACTTATCCCCTTGCAGAGCAACTGAATCTCTTTGAAAATTGGGAAACCGTGCAAGCGGAGCAGGAAGCACAAAATAAGTTGCGGCAACAGGAGCGGCAGCGGCAGGAAGCCGCTTTGCGCATTAAAAAGAAGTACGGAAAGAATGCCATCTTCCGCGGCATGGACTTAAAGGAGGGCGCTACCGCCATCGCCCGAAACGAACAGATAGGAGGGCATCGGGCTTAGCCTTGCCCTCATCAGGAGGTCAAAATGGATTCAGAATACGGCAATATGCTTACCTTGTCCCGTCCCCCCTGCCCGCCTAAGCATCCGCCCATGGCGGTCATAAACCGAGCCGCCCAGTTTGCTCCCTTTTCCGCTCTTACGGGATTGGAAAGCGCTTTGGAGAATACCGGCAAGGCCTTTCTTCCCACGCCCTCCTCGCCGGAGGATATGTGGGACTGCTTTCAGGAGCAGGGGCTGATGTACTTTTTGGACATGGAGTAATCTTTCGGAAAAAGAAAAATCCCCGGCAAAACCGGGGATATGTGTTTATGCTTCCATAGGCTCCAAGTCCATGCCTCCTCGGGCACTGAGGGCTAAGAGCATTTGGCTGGGGCCGTAGCAGAGCCACTCCATATTAAAGGGCACCGTGCTCATGGCTTTAAAAAGCGGGGCGTTCGCAAGATCCATATATGTCCCCGCATTGTTGGCCATGACGAAGAGGTCACAGCCCACAAACAGCGTCATGCCCAAGGCAAAGAGCAGGTTTTTGGGAGTGAGCCAAGCAAACAGCGCCGTGGTCACCAGCAGGGAGAAATAGCATGCGCCCAAAAGCAGCAGCAAATCCGCCCCGCGGGCGACGATAATGGCCACAACGGCCAGCGTCCCCGCCGCACATGCCCAGACTGCAAGATGGGTCAGCCGCCGCTTCCCTTCCTCCAGATACAAAAGCCGCCCTGCCCAGCAAAGCTGCGCCGCCAGAAACATGGAAAGACCGGGAATAAGCTGTGCTTCCCGCAATGCTACCAGAAAGAAATCCGCCGCTGCCGTAAAGGCCAAGGCCGTGACGCACAGACACCCTTCTACATCCAAGCTGTGGGCGTAGAGAGAATAGCCCAGACACACCAGCACCAGCGCATACTCCAGCCAACGGCACACGTCCCCCGTGGGATATATGAGCAGATACAACAGCTGCAAACACACCCCTGCAATGCAGAAGACGATGGTGCCGTACAGGGTATGTCCCTTCTTCTGCCGAGGCGGGCTCACGCTTCAGGCTCCCAGTTCTCCGCCCGCAAGCCCGGGCCGGGGTCTCCCAGCCGCCAGTGCTTTCGGCACAGACCGATGTAGGTATCGTTGGCGCCCAGCACCACCTGTTCCCCTACCTTGGTTACATGCCCCTTGCCGTCCAGGCGGGCGTTCTGCGTGGCCTTGCGTCCGCACCAGCAGATGGTTTTGACCTCTTCGATAGCGTCGGCACGAGCCAAAAGCCAGTGACTGCCCTCAAAGAAGTTCCCCTGAAAGTCCGTCTTCAGGCCGTAGCAGATGACGGGGATGTCCAAATCGTCGCAGATGGAAACCAACAGTTCCACCTGCTCTTTGGACAAGAACTGGGCTTCGTCTACGATGAGGCAATCGTAAACGTGAGCTTTGACCTTCTCCATATCCAGCTCCTCCATGAGGGTGCATGCCGCCTCCAGTCCGCAGCGGGAGCGAATGATGCGGGCTCCGTCCCGAGTATCGGTGGAGGGCTTCAGCATGAGAGGATGCTTGCCCCGTTCCATATAATTGTAGCGCACCATAAGGGCGTTGGCCGTCTTACTGGAGCCCATAGCCCCGTAGCGGAAATATAGCTTTGCCATACGTGTAAGTTCCTTCCCTTGTCCCTGTTGTCCGTAGTAGTATACCCCAGTTCGCCCCCGCTGTCAAAGCATGATTGTCCTGGTCGCCGGGATCTTCGCGCATCAAGAAGTACTTTCACGGTTCGGAAACGTTTCCGAAAGGGATTTCCGGTAGCGTTTTTTTCTTGCAATGAGAGCCGGATGATGCTATACTGAGTTTAAATGGCGTAATGTTATTTTGAGGAAGGGTTTGATCGAGTGAACAAGATTTTACAAGACGTTGAAAAGATCCTGAAGCAGCAATACGAGGTTTCCCTGAAGGAAGCCACGGTGTATCAGCTTCACAATGCCCTGGGCAGTGTCATCATGAACGGCATTGCCGACAACTGGTATGAAAGCCGTCATGTGCATGAGCGCAGCCGCAGCGCCTACTATTTTTCTGCCGAATACCTGACCGGCCGCATGGTCTATAACAACCTGTACAACCTCGGCATTCTGGAGGAAGTGAAACAGGCCTTTGCAGACAACGGGCTGGATATCAATATGTTTGAGGAGATTGAAGACTGTGCCTTGGGCAACGGCGGTCTGGGGCGTTTGGCCGCCTGCTTCTTAGACTCTGCCGCTTCCATGAACCTGCCTTTGGACGGCTACGGCATCCGCTACAAGTACGGTCTGTTTAAGCAGAGCTGGCGGGACGGCTTCCAGAACGAGGCCGCCGACGATTGGCAGCGCTTCGGCGATCCTTGGAGCCGCCGTCGGGATACCCATGAGGTTCTGGTCAAATTCAGCGACCAGACCGTGCGTGCCGTTCCCTACGACATGCCCGTTATCGGTTATAAAACAAACCACATCGGCACCCTGCGTCTGTGGCAGAGCGAAGCACTGGAGGATTTCAACTTTCAGCTGTTTAACGAGCAGGAATACGCTCTGGCCGTGCGGGAAAAGAATTCCGTAGAGGACATCACCCGAGTGCTGTATCCCAACGATACCACCCGTGCGGGAAAGAAACTGCGGCTGAAGCAGCAGTACTTCCTCTCCTCTGCTTCTTTGCAGGACTTGATGTTCCGCTTTAAGCGGGAGGGGCGCCCCCTCAGCGACTTTGCCGAGCTGGTGGTCATTCAGCTTAACGATACCCACCCCACGGTGAGTATTCCTGAACTAATCCGTCTTCTTATGGCGGAAGGCATGGACTTTGAGCAGGCCTTTGAAACTGCCCGCCGCACCTTTGCCTACACCAACCACACGGTTATGCAGGAAGCACTGGAAAAGTGGGATGCGGATTTGTTCAAAGAGCTTCTGCCCGAAATCTTCGACATCATCTACCGCATCAACGCCAAGATGTGCGGAGAGATTATGGCACGGGGCATGGATTGCGCCGAGTATGCCATCATTCAGGGGAACCGCATCCACATGGCCAACATGGCCGTGTATGTGGGCAGTGCCGTCAACGGCGTGGCCAAGATTCACTCCGAGATTTTGAAAACGGACGTGCTGAAAAAGTGGTACGAGCTGTATCCCGAGCGCTTCCAGAACAAGACAAACG
>CAZPCH010000097.1:0-5780 GCA_964585055.1 uncultured Christensenella sp.
GCCCGCTTTTACTTTTAACCGCACAAGCATCTCTCTGGCGCATGGCTCCCCTTATTGGGTAAGGGGAGCTGTCACCGTAGGTGACTGAGGGGATAAGAAGAACCTACTTCCCCTCTCATCCCCGACCTCTTGCTCGCTCCGCTCACAATTTCGCTTGTTCACCAAAAGAGGACTGCCATAGTGCGCAAGTTACTTGCAACGCATGGCACCCCGCCAAAACTAGACACTGTCTGCGGTTTTGAAAACTTTATACAGCAATTTTTGCATAGCGGAAGCACATGCTTCCTTGGCAACACGTTGTGCGCTATGCAGGTTGCAATTCAAAAAAATGTGTGGTACAATGAGCAAGCCCTTTTGAATCGCATCACCCAAGGGTGATGGAGCCGCCACTCTGGATTTGAAAGGGCTTATTTTCTTCCTGCAATCAAAAGCATCCCTCCTTTGCACTCAAAGCTTCTTTGTTCACAAAAAGCTTCAAGTGACTTTCATTTGTGTCATTTTATACCATGCAACACCATTTTTCAACAGCCATATTCGTCATAAATGTATAATCTGGATTAACAAATTATGAACACGCCGCATGAAATTGATTCATGTGGAATCTCGGCGCCCATGCTCCCCTCTTTAATATCCAGTCTCGAACAAATCAGGAGTGATTTCAACGGTAATGGCTTGGTCATACAAAAAGACATAATCATCATGAGCCCAATCCACGTCGAACCAATTCATCCAGACACCATCCTCTGGAAACTCTTCTTCTCCATTTTGATCGGGTAGATAATAGGGGATTATTGTGATGCACTCTATCTCTTTCCACTTTTCTACAGGCAAGGTTGTTTCCCAGCTTCGGAAAGATATGGTTCGGTGTCCTCCAATGCTACTATCCGGCTCAGGGCAGATGTGCATTTGTACAAATGCTCCAGATTCAGATGAAAGCGCACTTCTGTCATCACGCTTAAATGAGAACATGGAGCGTCTTGTGTCCCAATCCTCATATGTTAGCGTTTCGTCTTTTCCGGCATATGCAAAGAAATACAGTTCATGATACATTCCAGAACACTCTAAATCTGTCCACTCCTCAGGAAACGTCCAGGTAAAGGCCAATGCCGTTTCCTCGTTCCAAATATGAAAGGTATCCAGGGTCAGAGAAGCCTTGGAAAAGTCCAAAGTGCGTTGATAAAAAGTGCAGTAGATTGGACCAAAATATGGGTCTGTGGTATATCTACCAAACTCACTGTTTTTCTCCACATCATCAATGGCAAAGGTTACGGTATTCAAATAAGCAGGCCTGCTTTTCTCCGTGCCGGATTTGGGAAGGTTTACGGAAGCTGTGAGTGCCGTCAGATAATGCTTTTCGCATTCCATATAAGAGGCCTTCCTTCTTGATTGGGATACATCTTTTAAATTGTAATCCTGAATGAAGGTATCTCCATTCTGCAGATAGAAGCGAACCGCATTTTCATTCTCATCCGGCTCGCAGGAAGCTATCCAGATATATTCCTCCACAAAGGGAGTGACGGTGAGGGTGGTGCCGGAGAGGTCGTATTCGTCCAGTATGCATTGCTTGTAGGCGATTTCAAAGGTGTTGCTGCCCTCTTCAAACCGGAGTTCCCGCTGACGGAAGCCGTCCACGTTTCGGCCGTCCACCGCAAAGCGCAGGCGAAGGCCTTCCTTCCGCATCCATGATTGCACCGTATCCGTCCAGTCCTCGGGCATGGTAATTTTCAGCCGCAGGGCTTCCGTAGAGGAGGCGGGGTCAAAGGAGAGAATTTCCACCTGAAGCCGGGAAAAATCCAGAGTTTCATTATAATAGGTGTTCTCCTGCACGCCGTTGACCATGTTTCTGGAGATGAGGGTGGTGCCGAAGATTCCCGTATACGGCGTAGGCTCGGGGGTGTCCGCTGCATACTCGGGCAAGGGGGTGTGGTTGGGATCCGGGGTCGTCTCAACCGATTCGGCGGTAGGCGCCGCTGCTCCGTTTACCAAAATTTTCGCGGTCTCATCGGTCACGGAAAGGACGGAATTCGTCTGAGCGTTTCCATCCTTCGTTTCATTGCTTTCATTACTTTCCGCCTTTATGTTGCAGCCAACAAGGGCCGCAAGCAATAGAAGGACGAAAATCCAAGTGTTCGCTTTTTTCATCTTGTATCCTTTCTTCCCCTGTCCGAGGCGGGGCAGGGAACTTTTATGCTGTCACTATACTATGCAGATGCGGACAAACTGTAAAATCTGCGCATTTTATTATGTGTCTAAATTGTAAACTTTTTCCATGGCGCTTCAAAAAATGGGAAGTGCGGGAAAGCGAGGGCGGCGGAAAGGCAAAGAAAGAGACGGCTTACGCCGTCTCTTTCTCACAGGTCGTCTGCATCCTGAACGGGGACTTCAAAGTCCTCCGGCACTCCGGTATAACTGCCCTGGACATCCGAAGGAATGTGCCAAAGCTGTTTCTCCGTCTCAGGCCAGCCGGGAAGCCCCGTTTGCGGGGGAATCTTAGGGTTCTGCTTCTTTTTCATCCGGATTCTCTCAGGCTCTGCCGTCAAAAGCGGTAGGTGTTTTCCTGCTCCTGCTGCTTCTGTCTGTCCTTCTGCTCCTGAGCGGGCTTCTTGCTTTCGCCGTCCTTCCGACTCTTCCGGTTCTGCTCCTTGATTCCGGCGTAATCCCGGTCATAGGTTTCATAAAAAGACATCTTCCAATACCTCCTTTTTGTTCAGCCGTAGCCGACACTGCTATTTTCGGCCGAACGGCCCCATCCTATGACCGGAAATATTTCCCAGTTTTTATTTTCCCCTTATTTCAACAGCAATACCTGGGTTCCCTTTTCCAAGGGCTCCTGCAAATGGGGATTCATTTCCCGCAATTCCCCTATGGGGATTCTAAACTGCTTGCCAAGGGAAAACAGGCTCTCCCCTCCCTCGGCAAAGTATAAAAGCAGCCCCGTGTACCCCGGCTCAGGGGTTTGCGCACACAGTGAGTCGGTATAGCACAGCTTCCGCCTTGCATACCGCTCCCCCTCTATAAGCACCGAGCCCTCCGCCCGCAGGGTGCGCCCCGACCCTTTCACCTGCAGTTCCGTCAACCTTGCCTCCGCCATAAGGGTCTCCCCCGCTCCGGGCAAAGTTTTTTCAAAGGGCACCTCCGCCGTAAAGCTGTGCAGAAGCCCCTGGGGACAGCGGTACACCGTGGTGACCAGCACCTTTCCCACCGCTTTCAGTTCAGCGCCTTCTTCCCCCTTTTCCGTCCCCTGAAGCACAGGCAGTCCAAAGGCCGCCAGCACCTGTTCGCACTCCGGCAAATGGCCGGGCACTTCCAGCCGTCCCGATACGGGCACTTCCTCGGAAAAGCTCCCCGTACAGCAGCGGCACTCTATTTCCTGCCGCCGGCAGGAGAAGGTACCCTCCTTGTCATAGGCGTCCTCCAGCAGGGTCATGACCTCCAGCCGCTGTCCGTATATGCTCAGGGATACATCCGCTTCCATCAGCAGAGCTTCTCCCCGGATGACCGCCTGTGCCCCCGTAATCTCCCCTCGGGCATAGGGCGGCTGATCCCCTGCCCCCTGCAAGGGAACGGTCTCCGTAAAGGGCTGGCGCAGGGTCTTTTGGGTTAGCCTTCCACTGGGCGGCAACAGAAGCAGTTCCCAGCATAAGCACCCCTCTACCCCAGCAGAGCCCCCTGCCTGTTCCGTTTTTAAGGGGGCTAAACAGGCCGTGTACCCCAACAGCACCGTGCCTTCCTCCACACCCTCCTCTTCCCGCAAGCGCAGGGACTTTGCCCCCAACAGCAGTTTTTTCTCCTCCGTAAGCTGCAGGGTCTTCTGCTCCAAATTTCTCCCTCCGCCTAAGGAGGAAATGACCTCCACGGTGACGCTCTCGGTTATAAAGGCCCGCACCTCCAGCAAAGCATACAGCCGCAGGCCCCCGTTCTCCTGCCTGAGTTCACAGCTTTTTAGCTGAGCCGTGACCTGGGCCTGCATGCCCGCCGTCAGCCCCTCTCCCTTCAGGGTCTGGGTAAAGTCCGCCGCCGCATCAAAGCAGTACAGCCGCCGCTCCTCATCCTCCGCCGCAACGTGGAGTGCCAAGGTGCCGCCGACCTTCACCCGCCCCTCCAGCACCTCGGTTTTTTCCACCTGCAGTTTGGGACAGACCCAAAGCACCGCCCCCAGAGTTTTCTCCCCCGGCACGGGGACGGCGCTTTCGATGGGAGTTTCCTCCTGCAGAACCTGTATATACTTTTCGCAGCCGATGTTGTTCCTGTTGGTGTCCATAGCCAAACCTCCTTGCCATGTTCCTTTCACAAAAGCCTATGCCCCCATCCTCCCCTTCATGACAAAAAGACCCTCTCCCAAGGGGAAAGGGTCTGCCTGGCTTTTATTATTTACTTTACACGGGCGTTGTGGATATACTGGGTGTCCTCCATGTCCCGCCGCACCCGATAGAGGATGAGCACGTCGGCTAAACCGGAGATCAGCAGCATGAGCCCCGTGACCCGGGTCAGCACCAAGGCCGTTTCAAAGGGGTTGCACAGCGCCGCAATGCCCGCCGCCACGGCCAACACGCCGTAGATTAAGGGCATCCACCAAAAGCGCATGTACATTTTTTTGAAGAACAGGCTTTCGTAGACTGCCAAGGCGCCGTTGACGATGACCATGACCGCCAGCACCACCTGCAAAAAGCTCACAATCCATGCCGCTTTGATCAGGAAGAACAGCCCAACCAGCACCCCCGCAATGGACAAGCCCAGCTTCAGCCCCGGCTGAAAGGCGATGCGCCGCATGCAGTAGAGCACTATGCCCGCCGCACCTGCCAGCATCATGGCCGCTCCC
Organism: uncultured Christensenella sp.; assembly: GCA_964585055.1. GTDB lineage: Bacteria > Bacillota > Clostridia > Christensenellales > CAG-138 > RUG472. The sequence continues at coordinate 4,820 of CAZPCH010000097.1, forward strand.
GCCGCATAGCACACAGCTTTTACCGAAAAGGAGGGAAAAATCAGCATAAGCAGTCCCATGGCCGCACATCCCAAGGATGTTAGCATGGCGGCGGTCTTGTAACGAGTCAAAAATGAGTTCATAAACGTCCCCCCTGCAGTTTTTTCTATATGCTATACAATAGTCTACCTGAGGAATTTTGTCAACGGACTTAAAAAAAGGTTTGAAATATGTCTAAAGTTTAGACATATTTTCTGGCCCACGCTCTATTTTATCCAGGAGGGCAGGGCGTTTTGGATGCGGGTGGTGATATTGTTCAACTGCTCGATGCCCTTGTTGAGTCCCTCAATATCCAGAGAATTCAGCTTCTGCAAAGCCTCCTCCGCCCCAATCATGGTGGTTTCCAGCTTCCCAAAGGCCTCCTCCAGCCCCTTGGTTCCTGCCTCCGTCAGCGCCTCCACATTGGCCGCCATTTGGGCATAATCCACCTCGTTGAGATTCTCCGCCAGCAGGTTTATGCTGACCAAGGCCGTTTCCGCCTTTTCCACCGCCTCCTCCAGCTCCTCCGCCGTCTGCTCCAAGCGGCTTACCGCCTGTCCCCCCAGCAGGAGTACGGCCGCCAGCATGCCCGCCAAGGCGCAGGCGCCTATGGCCGCACACACAAGCTGTATCCTCTGCCGCAGTTGGCTCTTTTTCTGGTTGGCCAGCATAATCTCCAGACAGCTTAAAATTTTCTGCTGCTCCGTAGTCTCTTGCGATTGCACCCTGTTCTCGTCCATACTATACTCCTTTTTATTCTATTTTTCCTCTTCCATAAAGGCATACAGGTGAGCGTTGCCCCGCTTGCCCACTACCTCCAGTAAGCCCGCCGCCCGCAGTACCAGCGCCGCAGCGTTCTCTTCTCCCCGCCTAAGTCCCAGCGCCTTGCCCAAAGCGAGCCCGTCAAAGGGGGCCTCCAAGGCTTTTGGGGGAAGCAGGGCCC
>CAZPCH010000098.1:0-5708 GCA_964585055.1 uncultured Christensenella sp.
CACGTTGGCGCCGTCAATCTTGGCGGCATCCAAAAAGTCGTTGGGAATCGTCCGCATCTGCTGCACCAGCATGAACACCGCAAAGGGTCGAAAGACGGAGGGCAAAATGACGCTGGCGTAGGTGTCCGTAAGCCCCATCTTGTTCATGATGACGAACAGGGGAATCATGGTGACCTGGGTGGGAATCATCATGGTGGCCAGATAGCACCTTAAAAGCACGTTGTTGCCGGGGAAGCGGAGCTTTGCAAAGGCAAAGGCCGCCATGGAGGAGGACAGCAGGGTGATAAGGGTGTAGCTGACGGAGATAAACAGGGAGTTGCCGATGGTCTTTGCAAAGGGGAACTTGGAGAACACCTTGACATAGGCAGATAAGGTGGGCTCCTTGGGAATCCACTCAATGGGAATGGACATCAAAGCCCCTCGGCTTTTGAAGGAGGTGGAGAGCATCCAAAGGAAGGGAATCATGGACACCACGGCCAGTGCGGCGGCGATGACATAGAAGCAAATTGTCTGAATCCGTTTTTTAGTCGTCATAGTGCACCCACCTTTCCTGCCCCTTCATCTGAATGGCGGTGAACACCATGATGATGGCAAAGAGAATCCAGGAGAAGGCCGCCGCATAGCCCATGCGGTAGTAGCGGAAGCCGTAGTTGTAAATGCGCTCCACCATGACCTGGGTGGCGCCGTTGGGGCCGCCGCCGGTCATAATCATAATCTGAGGGAAGAGCTGAAAAGCGTTGATCATGCTGACAATGAGCACATAGAAGAGGGAGGGGGTCAGCAAAGGCAGGGTGATTTTAAAAAACTTAATCCATCCGTTGGCGCCGTCCATGGAGGCCGCCTCATAGTAGGTCTTATTGATGCCCACCAGCCCCGAAAGAAGAATCAAGCCGAAAAAGCCCATGTCCTTCCACACGGACACCAGCACGATGGCGGGCATGGCCCATGTTTCGTCCGTAAGCCAGCCGGGGCCCTGAATGCCGAAGAAGCCAAGGATGCCGTTTAAGGCGCCGTATTGAGGGGAGAGCACGGATTTCCAAATGAGAGACGCCGCCACCCAGCTTGTGAGAACGGGAATGTAGTACAGGACACGGAAAGCGCCGATGCCTTTGCGGGGACGGCTGAGAAGGTAGGCCACCAGCAAAGAGGCGGCCAGCATAAGGGGAATGTAGAGAAGGATATATTCGGCGGTGTTGCCCAGGGTTCTCCAAAATTCCGGGGTGGTCAAAATCTTTGCGTAGTTTTCAAAGCCCACAAAGTGCTCCTCAAGAAAATTGGGAGCCGTCAGCTTGTCCAAACCGTTCCAATCCGTCAGGCTGATGAGTCCGGATATAATCAGGGGCAGCAGACTGAAAATCAGCATGCCGATCAGACTGGGCAGCAGAAACGGGGAGGCAACCAGCAAGCCGCTTCCCCGTTTCTTTGGATTTGATTTCATCTTGCTCTGCATCTTTGCACCTCCAAAGGGAAAAGGAGGCCGCCGACAAGGTTCGCCGGCGGCCAGTAAGCGAAAGTTAACCGAGGGTAATCTGGGCTTCGCACTCAGCCTGCGCCTGATCCAGCGCTTCCTGCACGGTGATGGTGCCTTCGGCGGCTGCGGCCAGCTTCTGGGTGATGATGTCGCTCATGAGAGCATAGTCCTCAATGACGGGAGGCATGACCAGATAGTTCAGGCTCTCAAAGACGGCCTTGCGGTTGGCAGGCGGGGTGATGTTCAGATAGGCGGACAGAGCGTCCAAATCCTTCAGAGCGGGCAGATCCCAGCCGGCTTCCAGACGGATGTCGGCAGAGGCGGTGCTGGAGGTCAGCCAGGCCAGCCAAGCGGCCACTTCTTCGGGATGCTTGGTTTCGGGGTTCATGACCACGCAGTTGGAGAAGAAGTGGGTAGCCTTCTGGGTGCTGCCGGGCTCCACGACGATGTCCCACTCAAAATCACAGTTGTCGGTGAAGGTCTGGAAAGCCCAGATGCCCGTGGGAATCATGCCCAAACGGCCGCTCATGAACATATCCCAGTCGCCCATGCCGCCCTGCTGTGCGGCGTTGGGCTGTACGTTGGAAACCAGCACCCGGTCTACCAGAGTCTGGGCGGCCTTCAGGTTTGCTTCGGAGTTGATGGTGAACTGGGTCTTATCCTCGTTCAAAAGGGCGCCGCCGTACTGGGCTACCACTTTAAAGAACTCGTTGTAGGTAATGGGCTGCCAGATGCCGAAGATGTCATCGCCCAAAGCCCGAATTTTCTCGGCGGCGTTCTGCAGATCGGCCTGCGTCCAATCGTCGGTGGGGTAGGCAACGCCGGCCTGATCGAACAGAGACTTGTTGTAAATCAGCACCACGTTGGAGAAGCTCTCGGGCAGACCGTACTGCTTACCGTTGACGTTGAAGGCGTTGAGGGCGGTATCGTTGAGGCCGCTGACATCCACGCCGGAGATCTCGGCCAGAAGGCCCTTGTTGGCGTAGGCGGCGAAGTTCTCAATGTTCAGTTCGTAGCAGTCGGGAGCGGTGCCGCCGGCCACACGGGTCTGCATCTGGGTGAAATAATCGTCATAACCGATGGTTTCCACTTCCACCTTGATGTTGGGATGCTCGTCTTCAAAAGCGGCGACCATCTTGGCGAGGGTCTCTTCGTTGCCGCCGGAAGAGTTGAAGTTGCAGTAAGTAATGGTGACGGGTTCTGCAGCAGGGGCATCGGCCTTCTCGTTCTTATCGCTCTGAACGGGGGTCTGTGCCTCGGATTTGCCCGCATCGGCGGGTGCATCGTTGTTTGCGGCAGGGGTGCAGGCTGCCAATACCATCAGTGCCGCCAACACCATGGCCATCAGCGAAAAAAGCTTGGATTTCTTCATTAGTAGTTTCCTCCTCAATTTTTTAATTGATTTTTTAACTCTTTTCGCTTACAATAAAATTTAGCGGAAAGAGCGGCAGACATATCTTTCCCTGCGGTTTGCATGAACTTTGGCGAGGCATGCAAGCCGCTTTTTTACACCTCCTCCTTCATTGCATCACGGATGGGTTACTTGAGTTTCCTGACGGACCCCCGTACTACAAGCCGGAGGGGAAGGATCTCCTCCTGCTTGGGAAGGGTCGGGTCTTCGATATGCTTCAGCAGCAATTCCACTGCTTTCTGCCCCTTTAAGGAAATCTGCTGGCGGATGGTGGTGAGCCCCGGAGTCATGAACCGGGAGATCTCCACATCGTCAAAACCGATGATGGAATAGTCGTCCGGCACCCGCTTGCCGGCTTCAAAGAACCCCTTTGCGGCGCCGATGGCCAAGATGTCGGCGGCGGCCACAACCCCGGTGGCGGGGAAGGGGGAGGCCATCAGGCGGTTTGATAGGTCAATGCCGCTGTTGTAGTCAATCTGACCTTCAAAAATGTACTCCCTGCGGTAGGGAACCGAAAACTCGTCCAGGGCTTGCCGATAGCCCAGCAGGCGCTTTTTCATTACGCCGTTTTCCTTCATCTGCCCGGCGAAAAAGGCAATGTGCTCGTGGCCGTTTTCCAGCATGTAGCGGGTGGCCAGATAGCTGCCGTAGGCATCGTCGATGCGGATGTTGTGGTAGTAGTGGTCGTTGCAGTAGCTGTCAATGAGCACAATGGGAATCTGGGTTTTCTTCATCTGCTGATAGAAATCGTCGGGATACATGCCGATGACGATAATCCCGTCCAGATTGCGCTTCTTGGCCAAGGTCAAATAGCTTTCGTTAGCATCCGTGGCGGAGATGAGAATGTGGTAGCCCTGCTGGCGGGCGTAGTATTCGATGCTGCCCAGGACCTCGCTGTAAAAACTGTTTTGAAACATGAGCCGCTCTCCGGGCTCCGTTTGGGGCACCACTACGCCGATGAGCTTGGAGTCCCGCATGCTGAGGCCTCGGGCGTTTAAATTCGGCACATAGTCCAGTTCCTCAATGGCCGCCATGACCCGCTGCTTGGTTTCCTCGGAAATGGGACGCTTCCCGCTTAAAACATAGGAAACCGTAGCGGTGGTGACCCCTGCCTGCCGCGCCACGTCCTTTAGAGTGGTTCTTGCCATGACACCGTGCCTCCTCTCTGACTTTTGGAATTTAAACGTTTAAACTCTAATTCTGTGTTTATGATAATCGCTCATGGTCTGTTTGTCAATAGTTTTTCGGATTTTTTGGAAATATCCATTGACAAGCTTTGAAATGTTGCTATACTTTAAGCAGAAAAGTAGTTTAAACGGTTAAATTAAAACGAGAGGTATTTCTATGGGTCGATACTTACCAACCGGAAACGAGCGGATTTCCCTGCCGAAACTCAACGAAAAAACGGCCGGCGTGGAGGATTTCACCTTCCTTTCCATGCAGCATAAGGGGCTGATTGAGGTCAGGGGAAGCCAAAATACCCCCCTGATGATGCCTTTTGTGCAAGAGGAGGGGGCGGAGCTTCCCCTTTCCCATATGCAGTGGGAGCGGGCCCACCATTGGATTCCCACCCTCAGCGCCAAGGCCGGAGCCCATGATTTTGCCATGACTGTGCTCACCCCCGTGGGGGAACGGGGCTTTGCCATAAAGCTTTCCCTTACGGCGGAGGAAGAGACGGAGGTACTCTGGGGGCTGAAGGGGTGCTGGGACAGCAGCTGGCACTGCGTCAACGAGGATAAGGAACTGGAGGGAAAGGCTCACTGCTACGAAAGCGGCTGGAACGGCAGTTTAATCTTTGATTTCCGCTGTGGAGCGCCCATGTTCGCCTTTGCCCCCATGTGCCATCGGGAAACCGAAGCCCAATATGCCTTTGAGGGCAGCCGCATCTCCTACTCTCTTTTTAGAAGGGAGACCCTTAAAAAGGGGGAAACTGCGGAGCTGATCTTCTACTGGGGGCTGGGCTACGAGGAGGTGGCCGCCGCCACCGGCGCCAAGGAGATGCTTCGCCGAGGCTGGGATTGGGAATATGCCCGCACGGCCCGGTGGCTCGATAATCGAGCCTGCACCTTGGCAACGGAAAAGCGGACACGGCTCTACAACACCAACCTGTTCTTCTGCATCTTTTATTCCACCGGCATCACGTTGGATACGGAGGAACTGGTGTGCGCCACCAGCCGGGGCACCCGCTACTATGTCAGCGCCGCTTACTGGGATCGGGACGTGCTTCTGTGGGCGTTCCCGGCCATACTGGAGGCGGATGCGGAACTGGCGGGGGAGATGCTCCGCTATGTGTTCGGGCGGCAGGGGCGGAATCTGGGCGTCCATTCCCGCTATATTGACGGCACGGTCTTGGAGCCGGGCTTTGAGCTGGACGAATTGATGGCACCCCTCATTGCCCTGGAGGCCTATGCGGAGAAGACGGGAGACAGGGAGATTTTGGAGGAGACGCAAGTGCAAAAGGGCATTTGCCGCATTTTAAAGACCCTGCAGTCCGTAAAGCATCCCGAAATTGCCCTGTATGAAACCTTCCTTCAGCCTACGGACGATGAGATTGTGCACCCCTATCTGACCTACAACAACGTGCTGGTCTGGCGGGGGCTTCGGGCTTTAGCAAAGCTGTATCCCTGCAGGTACGGCTCTCTTACCGAACAGGCGGAAAAAGTGAAGGCCGCCGTTTACGAGCACTGCGTGTTTAAAACGGAGGAAGGCAAGGCCTATTTTGCCTGGTCGGTGGACTTGCAGGGGCATCACAATATTTACGATGAGCCTCCCGGCAGTCTGCAGTTATTGCCCTATTACGGCTTCTGCAGTGACGAGGATGAGATT
>CAZPCH010000099.1:0-5696 GCA_964585055.1 uncultured Christensenella sp.
TTACGGCCGGGGAGGGCATTGCCTATTTGTGGCCGGAGCGGGAAAACAACGCCGGCACCCAGTCCCTGCTGCGCATGACCTATAAGCGGCTTTTGAACACTTTGGAGGAAGCGGGCGCAGGGTACATTCTGGCCTCGCGGGAAAACCGTCGGTATCTGAAGGTGGAAGAAGTGGACTGCGATTTGTATCGGATTTTGGCGGGAGACAAGCAGGCGGCCAGAAAGTACAACGGGGAGTATCTGCGGGAGTATTCCTGGGCGGAGGAGCGGAATTCTCAGCTTTACTGGATGCTGAAGGAGCAGTAAGGGGCCTCTCAACCGAAGTTTTGGGGGAATCAACCGGCGGTTGAGGGGAAAAAGAAGCAAAATCATCTGATGGATGATAGCTAAACCGCCGCAGATATGCTAAAATGTGAGCAGAAACACGGGAGGGAACATTGATGGAAAACAATATACAGACCATGGGAAAGCGCATTGCATCCCTTAGAAAAAAGAAAGGACTTACCCAGGATCAGCTGGCACAGCGGCTGGGGGTGACCCCTCAGGCGGTGTCCAAGTGGGAGAATGATTTAAGCTGTCCGGATATCTCCATCCTGCCGGACTTAGCCAAGGAGCTGGAGGTCAGCGTGGATGCCCTGCTGGGGCGGGCGCAGTCCGGCGAAAAAAAGGAAGCCAAGCAGTACATTGTCATTTCCAAGGAAACGGAAGGGGACGAAGAGGAGGAAAACAATACGATGAAGGACAAGGGAAAGGTATATATGCGGTTTAATCTTAGCGGCAAGTGGGGCGGCATTCTCACCGTGCTTCTGCTGGTGGGGACGGGAGTGCTGCTGCTGCTCCGTGAGCTGGGGGTAATAACCTTGGCGGCGGACATCTCTTTGTGGGGCATTCTCTGGCCTCTGCTGGTTCTGGCGGCGGGCATTAGTTCCTTGGTTTCGGAATGCAACGCCTGCACCTTGGGCATAACCGTTTTCGGTTTATATAAGTTCCTGTTCAACCTGGGACTGCTGCCCTCTTCCTGGGTGTTGACCTGGAGTCTTGCGTGGCCCATCATCATCATTCTCGTCGGCCTCACCATTCTGCAGAACATGCTGGTGCCTAAAAAGGTTCGCCGCCACGGGAAGAGTAATAGCCAGAACGACTCCTATAAGGGCCGTGTGGTTTCCCACTGCGAATATAAGGAAGGGATCTTGGCGGTGGAGTGCTCCTTCGGAGAGATGCATCCCACTCCCGAGGGCCCCTTTGTAGGCGGCAATGCGGAGGTTAACTTCGGGAACTGCGTGCTGGATTTGACCCGATGCGAATCCTTTGCGGAGCATTGCGTCCTCAATGCGGATGTCAACTTTGGAGAGCTGGTGGTCATCGTGCCCAGATGCGTCAAGGTGGAGATGGATGCGGATGCCTCCTTCGGCTCCAACACGGCCCCCACTGCCCCGGAGAACACCACCTGCACTCTGAGCATTCAGGGAGAATGCAGTTTCGGAAATCTGCGGGTGAAATACGAGGAATAAGTGAAAAAAGAAACGAAAAGAGCCTTCGGGCTCTTTTTTCACCTCTTTTGAGGATGTTACGCTTCTGTTACGGGGACGGGGGTATACTATAGCCCACAGAGCCGCGGCGGGGTTTGAAGCGAGAAGCCGACGGCCTATTGGGAAGGAAAAAGAGATGCGGTTTTGGGTGCATGCAGGGGGAAAGGGCCTCGTGCACAGGCAAAACTGCGGCCAAGGCATGGAGAACGGAGGGCGTTTTCCATGCTCACGCTGATTTTGGCGGAAAAGCGCCTGAAAGGAGCCTTGAGGGGAGTCCTTTCAGGCGTTGTGCTTTTGTGGGGGCGGCGGAAGGGCGAAGCCCTTCTCTTCGGTCGATTTCGCGACCCCGCCGCCCCCCCTTTCGCCTAAAGAAAAACAGCGCCCAAGGGATTCATCCCCTGAGCGCCGTATCCTAGACCATAAACTTATTTTAAGATTTCCTTGAGGAAGGAGTCCCCGCACCGCCAGCTTTCTCCGGTCAAATACTCATAGACCGTGGCGGCAATGTCCGTAAAGCTTTTGCGCACTCCCAAATCCACCCCTGCCTTTACGGGCTGACCCGCAATCATCAGCGGGATATACTCTCTAGTGTGGTCGGTGCCCTTAAAGGTGGGATCGCAGCCGTGGTCAGCGGTGATGAACAGAATGTCCCCCTCTCCCATGGCATGGGTAAGCTCCGGAAGACGGCTGTCAAAGTACTCCAAGGCCTTGGCATAGCCCTCCACGTCCCGTCTATGGCCGTAGAGCATGTCCGTGTCCACCAGATTGGTGAAGATAAAGGCGCCTTCCCCCTGCTCCAAAAAACGCTTTGTGGCCTCAATACCGTCGTGGTTGTTCTTGGTGTGATCCACCACGTCAATGCCCCGATGGCAGAAGATATCTTCAATCTTGCCGATGGCCACTACGGGGAGCCCCTTTTCATGAAGTCCGTCCAAAATGGTATCCTCAAAGGGAGGAATGGCGTAATCCCGCCGGTTCTCCGTGCGGGTGTAGTGACCGGAAGTCCCTGTAAAGGGACGGGCAATGACCCGGCCTACAAGATCGTCCCCTACCAGCATCTCTCTGGCAATTTCGCAAATGCGGTACAGCTCCTCCAAGGGCACCACATCCTCATGGGCGGCCACCTGAAATACGCTGTCGGCGGAGGTGTACACAATGACCTTTCCGGTCTTTACATGCTCGTCTCCCAGTTCCTCAATAATCTTCGTGCCGGAAGCCACGCAGTTGCCCAAGGTGCCCCGGCCGATCTTTGCCTCAAAGGCGTCCATAATCCGCTGGGGGAATCCGTCGGGATAGGTCTGGAAGGGGGTCTTCTGCAGAAGTCCCGCAATCTCCCAGTGGCCGCAGGTGGTGTCCTTAGCGTGGGTGGTTTCGGCGCACTTGCCGTAGGCGCCCGTTATGGGGGTCTCAGCAGGGGTTACCAGACTCCCCTGTATATGCCCCAGACCCAGTGCCCGCATATGGGGGATGTCCATGGGTCTCTGCTGCCAGATATGGCCGATGGTGTTGCAGCCCGCATCCCCAAAGTCGGCGGCGTCGGGAAGCGCCCCGATGCCTGCGCTGTCCAGCACTATGATGATGGCTCTCTTTTTCATGGAATGCCTCCTAATTTCTTTTGATACCTCAGTATAGCATAAAGCCATAAAAGATACCAGCCCCATATGGCCTATGGGGAGGATTTATCCCTTTTCCAACAGCTCCGTCTCCATCCAGCGGGCATAGACACAGTAGCCTCGGCGGGGCTCGTTGACAAAAACGTGGGTGACAACGCCGATAAGCTTCCCGTCCTGTATCAAAGGACTGCCGCTCATGCCGGGGACGATGCCTCCGGTCTTTTTCAGCAGAGCCTCGTCGGTGATTTCAATGATGACCCCCTGCACCTGAGGGGCGCTTTGCACGTCCGCCCGCAGGATGCGGCAGGCGTAGCCCTGAGGCCTGTCCCCCTCCAAGGTGGCAAACAGGGTGGCGTTCCCCGTGTGCACCTCCTTGGGATCGGCAATGGACAGGGTTTCCCCGGGGAAAAGATCCTCCAGAACCTCTCCGCTGATGCCGAAGGCGGTGTTCTTTTCAATGGTGCCTACGGCGTCCTGCTCCAAAAGGGAAAAGGAACCCACCAGCTCCCCCACCTGCCCGGGGGCACCCTTGATTGTGCGCAGTACGGAGGCGGCGGTCACATACCCGGAGCCGTTTTCCAGCGTGCGTCCCGTGTCGATGTCCGCAATGGGGTGCCCAAGGGCGCAGAATTTCCCGTCCTTTATAAAGGACAGGGTGCCGATGCCGGAGGTGGAGTCCCGCACATAGGCCCCAAGGCGGTAGGCGCCGGAGGCCGCCTCCAGCGCAGGCCGCAGGGAAACCTGAAAGGCCTCCCCCTCCCGCAAACAGGTGAGCAAACAGCTTTCCTCCCCCAAAAGGGGCGAAAGGGAGGCGGCCCCCTGAATCTGCACCCCGTTCACCGCCAGAATTGTGTCGCCCTCCTGCAAGCCTGCCGCCGCCGCAGGGCTCAGAGTGCCTTGGGCGGTGTCTACGCCGCTAAGCCCCACCACCTGCACCCCCTTGGTGTGCAGGACAATGCCCAAAACCTCTCCCCCCAAGGTGACCTGAGAGCCGGGAGCGGTTTTTTCCACCGTGCGCAGGGGAACAATGCCCAAAAGGGACACGGTGTAGGAGGGGGACAGGCTTTCGTCCCCGCTGTCCCGCACCCAAGCGGCGCCGCCGTTTTTTTGCAGACTGCACAGCAAGGCCCCTGCCGCCGTAGGGGTTTCCACCGCTTGGGGCATGGAGCGAAGGCGGAGCATGCCGGGGGAAAAGTACCAGATAAAGGCACCCATACTGAGTACTGACGCCAGAATGAATTTGCTTACGCCCCTTCGCTTGCTGCTTTGCCGTTTGTTTGCCATAGAGCCTCCCCAAAAAAGTCTTAAGGCTACCTTGCCCCAAATGCGCCGTTTTATCCCCCAAAGGCGGAATTTTAAAAGGCATAGGGCGGACAAAGCATGCATAGGGTGTGGAAGGGAGGTAGGTATGCGTCGGGTTATTTGCTTTTTTTCGGTTGTGCTGGTTTTGGGACTGCTCATGCCCCTTTCCGCCCATGGGGAGGGATACGCTTGCGGCGCCTGTGCCGTAGGGGTGCTGGGGGACGGGCGTGTGCTGGCGGGACAGCAGGGGGACATTCTCCAGTCTGCGGCGGGACTTAGCAAGCTCCCCGCCATTTTGACCCTGTGCCGTGCCTTCGATCAGGGCATCATTCAGGGGGAGACGGTCATGAGTGTGTCCCGGCGGGCGGCGGGCATCCCCGGCCCCACGGCCTTTTTGGAGGCAGGGGAAAGCATACAGGCGGAGGCCTTGTGGAAGGCGGCGGTGATGATTTCCGCAGGGGATGCCATCTGCACCTTGGGGGAGAACGCCTTTGGGTCGGAGAGCGTGTTCTGCCAAAATATAGAGGTGACCTGCAGGGAGCTGGGGGTGGAGAAGGAATTTTCCGACTGCGTGGGCACGGGGGTCAAGTTTACCGCCGAGGAACTGCTGAAATTGGGACTGGCGGCGGCGGAAAGCCCGGGCTTTTGCCGCTGGGCGGGGGTGTATATGGACGAGATTGTCCATGAGAACGGACGCAGTACGGAACTGGTCAGCGCCAACAGAATGCTGCGCTCCTATTCGGGCTGTTTCGGCTTGCTGACGGGCTCTTCCCCTGAGGACGGCTACTGCGGGGTGTTTGCGGTGAAAAAGAACGATACCGTGGCGGTGGCCGTGGTGCTGGGGGCAAGAAGCAGTCAAAAACGCTTTGACATTGCGGGGGAACTGCTGGAGTATGTATATGCTAACTACCGCATGGTGACTATGCATCGGGCGGGGGAGACAGTGGAGGAGGTGCCCGTTGAAAGGGGGGAGGGGAAGACGGTGTGTCTCATCAGCCAAGAGACGGCGGCCTTCCTTTGCCCCAAGGACGGGGGCATCCCCGAAAAGGTGCTGGAGGCGGAACTGCCTTTGCAGGCACCCCTGAGGGCGGACACCCCCGTGGGGGCGGTAAGCTACCGCTTAGAGGGGGAAGTCCTTTGCACCCTGCCCCTGTACCCCGACAGAGACGTGGGGGAATACACCTTTTTAAGCCTCCTGCGGCGGTTTATGAGAGGGTATACGGGGGCGGCGGCATAAAAAGAAGGAGCCTTAG